>PUMZ01000382.1 GCA_003551565.1 Candidatus Brocadiaceae bacterium
CCTGCCTGTGCCCGGGCCCGAAGGGCCGATCTCAACGATGGCCCCGGGCGACCGGAGGGAGCCCGGGGTAACGGGAAGGGCACAAAAAAACAGCCCCGCAAGGGGCGAAACAAAATCCGGAAGAGAAAGGCTGTTGCGCCCCTCCGGGGCCGGGCATGGGTATGCGCCACGGTTCCCCGCGGCTCACTCCGTTCACCGCGGGCTATGATATTGGATTGCCATGCGGTACTTCGGAGCGCGGCCGGCGGGTGCAGTGGAAACGGAGCGCAGTTTTTTGATGAGGGGAGGAGGATTGTGAGAAAACGGGGTTGACAGCTTGCGCTTGCAGATTTTCCGCACAGAGCATATAATTGACGCATGGGTATGATGGGAAAGACAACCCCGGTTGTGGCATGCCGGTGCGGAAGCTGTTTCTGTCCGCCCCGCACAACAGCGAGAGTCCATGGCATCGGCGCCCGCTGAACAGTTGCAGTGGAAAGCCGTTATCGCGATCTTTTCCCCCGCTCAACAGCTTTTGAATGCCTGTGTTAGATTACGGAGAAAAAGTTATGATTTACCAGAAAAGAGAATACGTCCAGGAAGACCGGGAGGATAAGAAGTTTCCGGTCAAACAAATCGAAATGCTCGAGCCGCTGGATTCGGAAAAAGAACAAAAACGGTTCGTCGGTCACGTCAGCCTGGGGATGCAAACGCCGATGGGTGTGCAACAGCTGCCCGTCTCTTTCGAGATCGAAGCCGACGACATAGAGGACGCCTTCGCAAAGTTCGCCGCTCATGCAAACCCCCAGATCGAACAGACGCGCCGGCAGCTTGAGCAGGAGATCCAGAAAATGCGCAAGGAGAACTCAAGCCGCATCGTCCGTCCCGGCGACATGGACCTGCAAAATCAAGGCAACGTGATAGATTTTGACAACCTGAAGTGACAGCCCCCATTGGAAATGCCGGAGATCGCAGACATCATTCTGACCGTATGTTCTGTTGCGTTCGGATACGCACTCATACCGCAGGTAATCTACGGGTACAGGAACAAACTGGGAACCGTTACAATACAAACTTCGACGATTACGTGTGCCGGTCTCTACACGATCGCGGGGGTGTATGTCAGCCTCGGGTACTGGTTCGCGGCCGGAGCGTGCGGGATTGCCGCCACCCTCTGGCTCATTTTGCTCATACAACGGCTCATCTACGGGAAGCCGGATTGACAGCAAAGGACTCTGGGTAGTATGATGTTGAAGGGCGGGGTAGCGGATACCTGTGACCTTTCGCCCCTTCCTGTCTTTGAGACTTTCTACTCGACTCGCTCGGGAGTAAGGCTTTGCACATAATAATGTATCTTACGATCTTGCTGATTGCGGCACTGACGGTTTACGGAGGGTATAAATCCGGGATATACGAGGCTTCGTATAGCTTTTTCAGGAACGTACTGGCCTTTGTCCTGGCATTCACCCTTTTTTCGCCCCTGACCGGTTTAGTTGCCTCGGCCATTGCGTTTTTCGACGGCTACCCTCAGACCGAATACCTGGAAGCAATCTTTTTTGTGGTTGTGTTCGTCGTTTTTATTGCACTCTGCGATCAGCTCCGGTTCAAGAAACTGTTCTCGCAGACAACGGTCGACATCAATCGTTACGCCGATCGCATCGGTGGAGGGTTGCTGGGCGGTGTCAACGGCATAGTTCTGAGCGGATTCATCCTGATCCTCTGGGCCATGTTGCCATTTGTAAAATACATCCCCGGTGATTTCGGCCGGGTCAACACCGCGGGGTTGCCGGTGGATTCAGGGGCGATTCTTTTGAGAGTTTATGCCCACAGCAGCGACAGGATGGGGGGGAGCACCTTTCCTCTGACGGCAGAGGAAGAGGAGGATGACGGTGTGGCCCGGGACCGGCCGCGCGGAGGCTGGCTGGAGTATTATAAAGGTCATGCCGATTTTACCATGTACGACATCGAGAGAATCACGTCGGAATTTGTTGCGCAGTAGCCTTTTGCAGAAAAGGATCGTGAGGATCAGGGGAATACGGACGGATGATGGACCGAAAAACCGATTACGCACTCCGGGCGGCGGTGTATCTTGCGCGGCATTATTGCCGGGATCGTACTGCGACCACGGCCGAGATCGCGGAAGATAGCGGGGCGCCGAGGAAATACCTTGCCCATATACTGCTTGCTCTGAAAAACCATGCGCTTGTGGGCAGCACGACCGGGCGTGGCGGCGGCTACAGACTGATGCGAAGGCCCGAGTTGATAAGTGTCGCAGAGGTTATCGATGCCGTCGCCGATGACAAACAAACCGTGCGGGGAGAGCGGGAGCATGCAGGCGCCGCCGTTTACCGGGTGGCGCGCGACATCGTAAACTCCGGATTGCGAACGGCCGAACATGAGGCGATGAGCAAAATATCGCTGGCCGAACTCGTATCTTCGGCGCAGGGGAAAAACCCGTAACCCCTCCCACAGCCGGAGCGCACGGTGCAGTCCCGCCCGGGACGTGGAAACGGGTTGTTGATTATCGCGCCCCCGCAGGGCCTGCCTGCAGCAGGCAGGCCAACCGCCGCTTGTCCGGCACAGATACATACTGCAGAATCTGAAACCCTGAATGAGACTACTTATCAGGCTGTTGTTAAATTCGTTATAATAATCATTGTCTTTTTATGAAATAAGCGGGATGATCATCAGAGAACCATATGCGGGGAGGCGTTATGAGCGGCGCGAAAACAGGTATTATCGGCGGCAGCGGACTTTACAATATGGAAGGCTTTGAGGCCGGGGAAAGCGTTCTGGTGGAAACTCCATTCGGGACGCCTTCCGACCGGTTTTCGTGCGGGACCATAGGGGGGCGGGAGGTGGTTTTTCTGCCCCGCCACGGCGCCGGCCACACGCTCCTGCCGGGTGAGATACCTTACAGGGCCAATATTTTCGCCATGAAAAAGCTGGGGGTGGAACGGATCATCTCCGTATCCTCCGTCGGCAGCCTGAAAGAGAATATCCATCCCCGTGATATGGTGATTCCGGATCAGTTTATCGACAGAACCCGGGGACGCGCGGACACTTTTTTCGGCGACGGAATGGTGGCGCACATCAGTTTCTCCGACCCCGTCTGCCCCGAACTGAGCAGAATCGCAGCGGCCTCCGCCGGGAGTTGCGGCGCAACTGTTCATAAAGGTGGAACTTATGTTTGCATCGAAGGCCCGGCTTTCTCGACAAGGGCCGAATCCAATCTCTACCGTTCATGGAACGCCGAAGTGATCGGCATGACCAATTACCAGGAGGCCCGCCTGGCCCGCGAGGCGGAAATATGTTACACCACGATCGCCTGTGTTACCGATTACGATTGCTGGAACGAAAGCGAGGCGTCTGTTAACGTGGAGATGCTGATCGACAATTTGAAAGCCAATACCGCCATGGCCCGGAAGATCATCCAACAGGTGGTGCCGGGCATCGGGGAAGAAAGGGATTGTTTGTGTGCCGGGGCCCTCCAATCGGCCGTGCTGACCGAACGAGAAGACGTGCCGGAAGCGACGCTCAAGAAGCTGGAGCCCATTATTGGAGGATAACTCCGGCGCCCGGCCACCGTCGCATGCGGATGGCTGTACTGTCCTTGCTCTTCGATCCGTTGACAGTCTGACGACACAGGAGTTCCATGGTTCCCGATTGGTCCCAATTCGATCCGTTGCTGCAAGAAGCATTGTCCGAAGACGCTGTCTTGCAAGATATTACCACACATGCGCTGATACCGGCGGATTGGCAGGCGAAATCCGTCATCATGGCAAAACAGGACGGCGTCGTATGCGGATTGCCGCTGACGGCCCGCCTGTGCTCGGTTTTTTTCCCTTCTCTGGCACACGAAGCGGTTGTCGAAGATGGATCGGAGGTGGCGCCGGGCTCAGAGATTGCATATATCGCCGGTCCGGCCGGCATTCTGCTCGGCATTGAGCGCGTGATGTTAAATTTCCTGCAGAAGTTGAGCGGTATCGCGACCCTCACCCGGCAATACGTCAACGCTGTGTCGGGAACGGGAGTTGCCATCCTCGATACGCGCAAGACCACCCCGGGATGGAGGGTGCTTGAGAAATATGCGGTCAACTGCGGTGGTGGCGTCAATCACCGGATGGACCTCGGAGCGGGGGCTTTGATCAAAGAAAACCATCTTCGCCTGGTTGCGGCCGGGGCGGGCGTTGAGGGCCCCGAAGCGGTGGCAGGCGCCATACAGGCGGTCAAAAAAGCGTCCGCGGGCCTGCCGCTGGCGGTCGAGGTGGAAAACCTTCCGCAATTGCAGGCTGCGCTGGAGAATGAACCGGATATCGTGTTGCTCGACAACATGGTTCCCGCCGGGATCCGCCGCTCGATCGAGTGCATCGAACGTGTTTGTGCCTCCGGAGTACACCGGCCGCAGATCGAAGTCAGCGGTGGGATAACGCTCGCCAACGTGCGCAGCTATGCACTTCCGGGTGTGGACCGCATTTCCATCGGCACGCTGACCCACAGCGCTCCCGCGCTGGATCTGGCCCTGGATGTCGTCTGATGCGCTGAGCCGGGTGTTCCTGCCGTTTCCACATCGGGACACTATGCGATATCGGATTTGGTGGAAATCACTTTCGATATCAGGCCGTAATTCAGAGCTTCTTCAGCGCCTATCCAGTAATTGCGCGTGGTATCTTTTTCCACCTTCTCGGGGGACTGACCGGTCTCCAGGGCGATGAGCCTGTTGATTTTTTCCCGCATTTTCACGATCTCGGTGGCTTCGATTTTGATATCGGATGTGGTTCCCCTGACGCCGGTTGAGGGCTGATGCATCAAAAACCTGGAATTGGGCAGGCTGAACCTGTTTTTTTTCCCGGCCGATAGCAGGATGACCACCGCAGCGCTGGCAGTCAGTCCGACGGATATGCAGCGGACCGGCGCTGATATGAACCGCACCATATCGAAGATAGCGAACCCCGCATCGACATCCCCGCCGGGCGAGTTGATATACAGGTTGATAGGGGCCGAGTCATCGCTCTCGTCCATCAGAAGCAATTGGCCGGTCACCGTTTCGGCCAGTTCCTTTGAGATCTGCTCGGCCACCAGCACGGTGCGTGTTTCGAAAAGGCGTTCAGCGAGGGAACGCTGCTTTTCCTGATCCTTTTCTTCGTCCTTGCATTTGCTCTGCCACGCCACATTATTGCTATCCATAATCATATTCTGTCCATTCCTTGCAAGTTTATTGCCTAAAATGCGTGCCGGAATCGTCCTCCACGAGTTTCCGGCCTTCCGCGGTAAAATTGATCTCCGCCTCGGTACGTAATTTTTCCACCACACGGCTCTGGGCTCCGGCAATTTTTTCCTCCCACAACCGATCCCGTATTGCATTCTGAACCTCCCGGAAGTCCAAAACTCCTTCGGGCTGGATCTTCTCCAGCTTTGCGATAGCGCAGACCCCTCCGCGCCCTTCGATGACCCCGGAGACTTCGCCCGGCCGGAGCTCGCTCACCCATGGATGCATCCGACCCTCTTCCACCTGGAGGCCGTCTTCATCCTCATCATGCACGAAACAATAACGCCGTGCCAGTTCCTTGAAATCGTATCCTCTTTCCACAAGCTCCAGAATATGCTCGGCGCGTTCCCGCACCTCCTGTTGAGATTCGCCCCCCCGCGGCGCAATATATATAACCCGGTAATAGACCTTCTTCGGAACGCGAAAATCATTGTTGTTCCTGCGGTAATATTCTTTCATTGCGGCCGGGCGGATATGGACTCCCGCGATTTCCTCGCGCAGATAGCTCTGTATGAGCATCGTATCGGCCTGGAACCGTTTCCAGTCGTTCAGCGTTATGCCGCCTTCATGCATCCGTTCCATCAACGCAACCCTGGAGCCGGCGCCTTCTTTCATCTCGGAGAGCATTTTCTCGACCGTTTCGTCGATATGCGCATTCACACCTTTGCCGGCAAACCGTTCTCTTGCCTGCGCAAGCAGCAGATGCCTGTCGATCATCATTTGAAGAGCTTCGCTCCTGAACCCCGCTCGCTCGAACTCCGGTGCTTCATCCCATTGACTGCGTTCTTCGGCGGAGAGGAGGAAACCTTTTATAAACCGCTCCAATTCCCCGGAGGTGATCGTTCCGCCGTTGACAGTTACGAGTACGGTCTCCGCATTGTTTCCTCCCCCGCAAACGGCGGGGGCCGGCAAAAACACCATACCGGTCAGCAGCAGGAATGCCGTAAGCCCCGACCATACAGTATATTTTCTGCAATCGGACATCAAGAGGTATCCCCCGGTGTTGCATGTTATCTTGCTGAGAACTGAATGACGATTATATCATAATCCCGGCCGTTTCCCAAGGTACCGTTTGATTTGATTTTTTTTTGATGTTATCATAGTATATAATATCTTCGGCAGAGTAAGGACTTCTCCACCAAAGCAGACTCCAGAAAACGACAAAGGAGGTGAAATACCGTCGATGGCAAAGATCATAGTGAAGCCGAACGAAGAAATCCATGAGGCATTGCGCAGGTTCAAAAAAATATGCGATAAGGAAGGTGTGGGTAACCGTATGAAGAATACGGCCAGGTTTGAAAAACCTTCCGAAGTCCGCAAACGAAAAGAAGAAGAGCGGATAAAGACCATCCGGAAGGCGCAAAAAGCCGGCGGCGATCTGGTGAAAAACTAAACATGACGCAGCCTTCGGCAGTGGCAGATAGCCAGCGCAAGCGCATCCGCTGCATCGTCGGGTTCGGGCAACTCCGGGAGGGCCAGCTGGAGTTTGACCATCTGCTGGACCTGGCTCTTATGCGCCGCGCCGGTGCCGGTGACGGATTTTTTCACGGTCCGCGGTGAATACTCCACAACCTCCACGCCGGCGGCTGCGCCGGCAAGCAGAGCTATGCCCCGCCCCTCTCCGATCTTAATGGC
>PUMZ01000409.1 GCA_003551565.1 Candidatus Brocadiaceae bacterium
CAAGACTCATCCGGCAGCTCCTGGACCTTGACCCGGACCGTTTTGCCGCGCTGCGGGCGGCGCTCAGGAACCGCTCCCGCAACAAACCCTTCGGCACAATACAACCGGCTCCGGTCAAGTGCCTGCCGCGCGGCGGAGAAGAGTCGGAGGCAGAGAAAGAAGCCGCCGCCACCGGAAGGCAGGCGCTTGAAAATGACCGGGTGGCCGCCCTGACCGTCGCGGGCGGACAGGGGACAAGGCTCGGTTACGACGGCCCGAAAGGAGCGTTCCCGATCACGCCCATCAACAAAAAAAGCCTGTTCCAGTACCTTGGTGAGAAAATAATAACCGCCCGGCAGCGCTATCAATGCAATATGCCATGGCTTGTTATGACCAGCCCCATCAATCACGGCGCCACACAACAGTTTTTCGAAGACAACCGTTTTTTCGGCATCAACCCCGATTCAATCCGTTTTTTTCCCCAAAACGTCAATCCCATCCTCAACGCCGATGGCGACCTCGTTCTGGATGAATACGGGGGCCTCCTGCTGGGCCCCGACGGACATGGCGGGGTCTTCGGAGCGCTCCACCGCGCCGGGTTGATTGAAGAGTTGCAAAGGGGAAACTTCGACCTGATCAGTTATTTCCAGGTTGACAACCCCCTCGTTACAGTGGCCGACGAGCGGTTTTTGGGCCACCATCTGCTGCAGAACGCAGAGTTTTCCACGAAAGTGGTCGCCAAACGCGACCCCTTCGAAGGCCTCGGTCTCCCCGTTCTGGACGGTGGCCGGGAGGCAATCGTGGAATATGTCGATCTGCCGGAACAGATGGCCCTTGAAAAAACCGACGACGGTGAGCTGAAATACCGCTTCGGAAGTATCGCGGTGCATATCCTGAACACCGCTTTCGCGGCGAACATGGCAGCTGCAACCGGGGCGCTACCATGGCATGTGGCAGAGAAGAACTACGTGGTTACAACTCCCCGGGGAGAGAAAAAAGAAACCCGCTGCTTCAAACTCGAAAAGTTTGTCTTCGACTGCCTGCCCGAAGCGAAAGAATGCGCTTTCGTCGAAGCCGACCGCCACAGTGAGTTCGCACCTGTCAAAAACGCAGAGGGGAAAGATTCGCCCGCCGAATGCCGGAGAATGCTCCATGCCCAATGGATGAAGATATTGAACGGACTCGGCGTGGACCTGGCATTGTCACCCGAAGGCGGCATAACGGTCGAGATAAGCCCGCTCCTCTCCGGCAACATTAACATCGAAACCAAATAAAAAAGGAAACCGGACGGCTTCCGCCGCGCGGCCTCCTTTTGTTGTCGTGGTAGCGGGGGCGGGATTCGAACCCGCGACCTACAGGTTATGAGCCTGTCGAGCTTCCAGACTGCTCCACCCCGCGATCTGCATGCATTCTAACATAAAACAAAATATCTGTCAATAAAACGGCACTGGCAGGGGATCATTGTGCTGCGCCCTTATACCCGGCGCAACTTACCGGCTATCCGCCGGCGCAGATCCTCCATCTCAGCGTCCTTATACCGCCCCTGACGCCATCCCAGGCTGAAACCATCACCCGCCCAGCGCGGTATCACATGAAAATGAAGATGGGGGACCTCCTGTCCCGAACAGCGCCCGTTATTCTGCAGCACATTAAAACCTTCCGCCCCTGTAACCTCCACACACGCCCGGGCCACTTTCTGTACGGTTAATACCGATTCCTGAAGGTCCTGCGACAGCGCCTCCGTAAGGCTTTCCACATGAACTTTCGGAACCACCAGCGCATGTCCGTGATTGACGGGGTTGATGTCGAGGAAGCTTATCACACGCTCACTCTCCGTCAGCGCCGCACATGGTATGTCCCCTTCGGCTATCCTGCAAAAAATGCACTTTTCCATGCATTCTACCTCCCTCAATGACTGATAAAGCTGTCCTTCAACGTTAGGGCTCGCTATCGATAAAAACGTCCGCGCCGTGAAAATAGCGCCCGCCGGCCGCTATACCATATATTTCATAAACCAAAAAAATTAACATAAAGGATGTAAAAACAGTATGATGAGTCGCTTTTTTCAGGGTTTCAGATGCTTCAGTGTGTATCGGCGCCAAACAAAAACGGCGGCGTTTGCTTTCTGCCACATCTGCACCCCGAGAACGCGTGAAATAAGCGGGCTCTTGCGCATTCGACGCCGTGCATGCAGCCCTTGCGACGGGACGCCACGAAGAAAACGCGCTCTACACCGGCAATGACGGTTGCACCGCTTTCGATCGTGAAATTTCCCTGACCTCCTCCGCACTGACTTCACGCCCGAGTTCGCTCGACAGGTAGATGCCTTCCGATATCAGCATTGTATTCAGTGCGATCTCAGCGGTAGGCAGCAATTCCACCTCGTCCTGCAGGGCGCAGATCCAATGCTGCTGGGGAGAAACGTAATTTTTCAGATGCCTGCGCCCGATCTGACCCGTTCCTATAATGCCGATATTGATGTTATTCCGTCCCATTGCTGACTCCCGCCGATTGTCTTGTTTGTTATTCTCCTGCGGTCGCCGGCTCATGCAAGCGCCATTCTGAGCAGTTCGACCGACTTGCGAGCGCCTTCCATTTCATTCCCGTCCCGCGGGCAACTTTCAATGCCCCAAACACCGTTATATCCGGCATCTTGAAGTATATCAACGGCTTGTTGCAAGTCAACGGTAGGTTCCCACCCGTCTTCATCGAACTCGAACGTTTTAATATGAATAGCGGTTGCATATTCCGAACAGCGCTTCCAGCCTTCTTCCCGGCGCCTGGGAACCCAGTTGTGGGTATCGAACAGGAGCCCGAGGCCGTCGATATTTTCCAGCAGCCTGATCACATTGTCCGGGTTTTTGGTAGGGCCCCAGTGATTTTCGGTCAGCACGCTTACGCCCTTCTTGCCTGCTTTTGCAATGATATCTTCGTAGCCTTCCGCAATGATTTCAAAAACATTCTCCGGCATGTGCTCGGGGCCGCCGGCATCGATGCGCACCTCGGGGGCGCCAAGAAATTCTGCAATATCCAGATAACGAAAGGCCAGAGCCCTGTTCACCTCCCTGGCTTGTTCCTCTTCTTCGTAGACATGTGCACCGTCGCACGCAATGCATCCCCAGGGCATATTTTCTTCCTCCGCCGCATCACGCACCCTTGCAAGATAGTCCTTTTCGGCGCTGCTAAGCGCCGCCCCCGAAGGGTCACCGGAGGCTTTGACGGCGGCGTCGCCCCTCTTGACCGGGGCGAAGTGGAAATTCCAGGGGTCAAGCCGGCAAGCGCCAAGATCTTTGGAATCAGTGATATACTGGAAAATATCTTGTTCACCGGCAGCGAGTAAACGATGGAAACTGTACGAGCAAAACGCGTATTGCATTTCTGTCCTCCAGGGAAGCTGTTATGGGACAGCGGACCATCCCGGGTCTTTCATAAACCAACGGCAGTCTTTAATGCAAACCGGATGGGCGTCAGAGCTCGTCCCAGACCGAATCATCGTCCTGTACGGGCCACGCAACGGCCTCCTTTCTTGCATCCGACCGGTACATTGCCAGCACGATCTCGAGCGTATGACGGACCGACCCGGTTGGTATGGCCACCTCTCTGTCCTCTGCAATTGCCCGGACCATATCTTTTATAACGGTCCTGTGGCCGTAGTAGTCAAAATCAGCGGCGCCGCCGGCGCCCGTCGCCTGCTCGATGTTGCCGATCCGGCGTATCCGTTCGTCCTCCGGTTGTTCGTCCACAAACTGCCAGAGTTCGAACTTATCACCCACCATCACCGCCGCACCCCGGGTACCGTGGATCTCGAGCCGGATCTCACGTCCCGGCCATAGCGCGGTTGAAAGCTGTATCAGCCCCTTCGCGCCGTTTTTATATTCCAGGAACGTCACCGCATCGTCTTCCAGCCCGGCATCCGGGTGATTGATATTGTGCATATCGGATTGAACCCTTACGACCGGTCCGGCGAGGTACTGGAGCAGGTCGATATAATGGAAACCCTGTGCTACGGTCACTCCGCTTCCTGACTTTCTGCTGGCGCGCCATGTGTCGCTGGAATAATATTCAGGGCCGCGGTACCATTTCATATAGGTATCGGCTCTCAAAAGATCGCCGAAGCGTCCGTCCTGCAGGGCTTTTCTGATAGCCTGTACTGCTTCACGCATCCTGCACTGGACGAAACAGCCGAATTTCACGCCATTTTCCTCACAGGCGGCGATCATTTGATCGGTTTCAGCCAGTGACATGGCCGGCGGCTTTTCGGTCAGTACATGCTTACCAGCATTTGCACTTTGCACAACGATATCCCGGTGCAGGTGATTCGGAGTCGCAACACATACAACGTCAACGGAGTCATCGGATAGCATATCGTCAAATTCATCGTAAGCTGCGGCTCCGAACTGCTCCGCGATCTTTCCAGCGCGCTCCTGCCGGACATCGTACACACCGATCGCGACAGCATTTTCACAATCCCTTATAGCTTTCAGATGGAAGGGAGCCACGAGCCCGGCGCCTACAATTCCAAATCCAGTTCTTTTATCCATTTAACTCACCACCGATCGGTATGATATCTCCACGGTATTTCTGCTCGATCAACGCGGGATTCTCCGTTCTCACGGTTTCAAAACCCCTTTTAAAGCTTCAAGCCGCTCTATCGCATCAAAAACGCTCTCCCATTCTTCGAGGGTTCCACAATGTGTCACCAGCTCTCCCGCATCGACGGAGCCCTGGTAGATAAGATTTATCGCCTTATCCCAGGAGGTATAAAACGTCGAAAGGTTAAAAATCACTCTGGCGACCTTGAACGAAAGTTTGTCCCAGTCCATGAGGACTTTTTTATTGCCTGTCAGCCCAATTGCACAAATTTTGCCCATCTTACGCACAAGGTCGGGTGTCCGTTCAATTGCCCCGGGAGCGCCGCTGCATTCAACGACAATATCGGCCCCCCGCCCCCCGGTCATATCCATGACAGCGTCAAAGGGGTCGGTCGTTTCCACATCAATGAGATGTTTAAAACCCAGCTCACAAGCCTTGGGAAAACGCCGTTCCTGATCGCCGGACGTCCCCATTATGGCGACCTCGCCGGCCCCGCATGCTTTTGCGCACATAGCAGCCAGCAGCCCTATCGGGCCCGGACCGAGAACCACCACAAAGTCTCCGGCTTCCACTCCCGTACGTTCGAGAAGATCTGTCACGACATTGGCCGTCGGCTCCACCATCACCGCCTGCTTAACCGTCATATCATCGGGTATCTTATGCAGCAGCCGTTCCGGATAACAGATGTATTCCGCCATTCCGCCGTCAATCCCCCATCCCGGCGATCTTTTTTCGGGGCAGATCTGCACATTGCCCGTGCGGCACAACGCACAAACGCCGCACGCAAGAGTATGGGGTTCGGCAACGACACGGTCCCCGGCGGAAAATTTGCGGCAGTCATCGGAGATTTCGACAATCTCCCCGGTCAACTCATGCCCAAGTATGACCGGCGGCCAGTAGGGAAAGCTGTCGTGCCTGACATGGATATCGGAACCACATATGACGCAGGCATCAATCCTTATCATCGCAGACCCTGAAGACAGTTCTGGTTCAGGGACATCCCGCACCTCGATACGCCCCACGCCTTTTTGTGTTTTTACAAGCGATTTCATGATATTATGCACCGCAAAACTCATTGACAAAATCGAAAAGGATTCGCGCGGCCGTATCCACCTGTTGGAATGCGATCTGTTCCCGGTTCGAATGCGCATACCGGAGCGAACCCGGACCGAAAACCACCGTTGGTATTCCCGCGATGTTATTGTACAGCCATGCGTCGCAGGAAGCCGGCATGGCGTCAACACGGCTTGAAGCGTTCCAACCTTGCGCCGCATTCAGCAAAGCCTTCACCAGTTGATGGTCCGGGGAAATGATGCTGCAATCATGCCGGTATGTAAAATTCAACGCCATGTTTTTCCGCTCTATCAACCGTCCGGAAAGGAGATGGTCCTCCATTTCCCGACAGATTTGCTCCCGATTTTTATTCGGCAGAAAACCAAGCACTCCCTCCAGCAATGCATGGTCGGGCACCGAAGCCGGCCAGTTGCCCGACTCCATATGGCCGAAAGTTATCGGCATCGGGTTCTCGTACTGTCCGAAAAGGGGGATATCTCTCGATCTTTCCAGCAATTGTCCGTGGTATCGGGTCAGGATATCAATGGCTTCCTGTGCCATCAACAATGCGCTTTTCGTCCTGCCTGCCTGACCACTGTGCCCCGCCTTCCCGAAAAACTCCAGGTAAAACCACACGGCGCCCCGGATAGCTGTCAGCAGATTCAGCTCCGTCGGCTCCATCACTATGCACCCATCACCGTTTTCTCCCTCCCTTACCATAGCCAGTGTGCCGTTTCCGCCATTCTCCTCCTCCACCACCAGATGAAAGATCAGATCCCCATCAAGAACGGCATCCGCCTCCTCCAGCAGCAGCAATACCTCCATAAGGGAGGCTATCGATCCCTTGGTATCGCATGCCCCCCTGCCGTAAATGACACCACCTTCGGCCCTGCCGCTGAAAGGCTCAGGCATATCCGGTGAAGGCGGGGTCACATCCACATGGGCGTTAATAATGAGGCTTTTCCCGCTGGTTCGCGCCCCCTTCTTGCAAATACGCAGATTGCAACGCCCATCATATTCGAGCCCCTGTATCGGGCTGCTGTATTCCGGATCGGCCTTCAATGAATTATCCAGCCAAACCTTGCGGACCTCGACATCCAGCGCACCGAACTCCGAAGCCAGAAAATCCATGGCGTTCCCTTCACGCCCGGACAGGGATTCCAGCCTGATCAGATCGCTCAGAAATCCCTCGATGCGCTCCCTGTTATCGTGTAAATGCTTACTCATATTGGAGAAGAAAA
>PUMZ01000181.1 GCA_003551565.1 Candidatus Brocadiaceae bacterium
CAACTCCAGCACCTGGGCAATCATCTCTCCGACGTCTTCTTCGATGACGCCCTCCTTTTCGCTCAATTCTATCAGAATCTGCAGTTCATCTTCACCCAGCTGCGGGCGGTCGGGCAGCAGACGCCTTAAATCGCCGGTCAAAATAAAGACCAGCTTTTCCAGCGGGCCCAGCACCGGCCGGAGTGCCTGTTGTACGGCGTAAACCGGGTATGCCGAAACGGCGCTGAACGGCCCGGAGAACGCAACAGCCAGGTTTTTTGGGATGACTTCGCAGAACAAAATCACGAAAAGCAGGCTGCCGGCGCCCAGCAGGGGGGGAGCAAAAGGCGGGAAAATGTCCCTGTGGGTGTGTATCAGAAGGTAGGAAATGCTGAAGAAGAGGATGTTCACGACCATGTTGGAAAAAACAATGGTCGTGAGCAAATGGTTCGGCTCCCGCCGCAAATGCGTGATGATGCCTCTGGAGAGCTTTCCGCTCCCGGCGGCATCCAGATCTTCGGCTCTCAAGCTGAACAATGCGGTTTCCGCGCTACTGAAGAAGGCCGAAAGTAACGCCGCTGCACATAGAACAACCACTCTCACTGCCACAAGTCCTCTTGTATCCATTGGCAACTCTTCCGCCCGATGAGCAACGCATGCGCCTCCTGACACTTGGCAGGAAAAAAATTGGCGTCACAGAAAGGAATCAGAGCCAGGAACCGCTGCGTTCCTGGTAGAGTCTGATGAACTCCTTGATCGACCTCTCGGATGTGTTTGCTATTTCCGGAGGAAAAGCGCAGGCGGGCAGTTGCCCCTTGCCGAGGTGCGAGCCGAGACAGTCACAACATAAACCGTGGTTCCCGCACCCGGTAAATGTACATGGACACTCCGACTTGTTTTCCGATATTTTACATTCAGGCATCCGGATTTCCTCCTTTTCCCTCATTTTTATCTTCTGTCCTTCCTTCAGCTTCTTCTCCTGCGTCCTCTTCTTCCAATGCCGCGGGATCCGGTTCGGTTGCTCTCGCAGGTTCGCTGCCGATATCGTCGCCTCCCTCCGCATCGTCATCGGCTTCGCTTTCCGCCCGGAGGTCTTCCTTTTCTTCCTCTTCACCGGCCGATATGGCCGGTTCTTCCTGCGCATCATCGCCGTCGTCTTCATCGTCTTCCAGGATTTCTTCGGCCCCTGATTCCCCGGCATCAGCATCCTTCCCGCTTTCTGCAAACGAATGATCTCTCACCTCCTCCTCCTCTACGGGCTCTTCTTCATAATAGACATCGTCGATGTCCACTTTGTCGACGTGTTTACGCATGAGGAAGCAAATGATGGTGTTTGCCGTGAAAAAGTAGGAGAACGCGTAGGCCGCCACAAGCATACGTATAAGGACGACGATTATCACCATCATCCACGAGGCAACCCGCAGCCCGACAGGACCGCTGGCAACCGGCAGAAGCGAGTGGCGGAAAACACCCTCGCCCGGCCCGGTCTGCATCAGCTCCCCGGCCAGACCGATCGACACGGTTCGATGCATGAGCGCAACGAAAAGTTCAGAAATGCCCGCTGCGGCAAGCACGCTGACAATGCCGATCACGGCGGCGAGCGCCGTGTATGAAATAAACCTGTTGAAACCCCAAAGCAGGTAACTGTAAGCACTGCTCCATCCTTCAAAGGCATCTTTGCCTCCGATACTTATTGATGGCAGCATGAGTCCGAAACTCAGAACGCCCAGGACGACGATGAAAGTCAGCACGATCGTGCCGGGCAGAATCCCGATCGGGAGCAGAACGGTCAGCAGCCAGGGGCCGATCAGTGGAATCGAACCGATCAAACCGGCAAGCTGATTGCAAAGGGCAAAGAGAAAAACGGCCAGTAACGGTGTCACGGGAGCGAAGAAAAACGCCTTTCGCTTCTTACTGACCATCTTCTTTGCATCGTTGAGAGTCGGTATATCATCACGGGCATACTGAAGGGCCGTCAGCCTCGTTATGGGGCCGGCAAAAAATGTCCATACACCCATCAGTAAAAGATAAAAAACGGCGGAAAGCACAAAATGCAGCCACCCCGCGGCGAAAGGATTAAAAAATGGCAGCATTCGACCGATTCCCGTCGCGCACCGCCCGCCAAGAAGCATGACAATGACATTGTCGCCTTCGGCCATATTGCCTGTACCGGCAATGAATTCGTTCACATAACAGAACAGAGCAAAGATGGCGGCGGTACCCAGCGCGGCCAGGAATCCGAGCCATATTTTTTTTGCATCCACGGCCAGTGCATGAGAGGCAAACAAGTCCATCCAGTTCCCTTTTCTGTCTTTCATGATATCCTCCGGGAAGAATAAGTGTTCAAATACCCGCCTTTGATTAAGAATAGTCCAATCTAATCCAATCACATTTCACATTCGTTACGCAAGAATACGGCACCGAACTTGCCGGACGCTTCATTACAATGAAAAGGTAACTGAAAAGAACGATCCTGTCAAGCAAAAACAGGCAATGCGATCATGTTCCAATCCCGACGGGGGGGTCAGTTCGCGTTTTTCCCATGAGGAGGTTGCACCACGAAAACGCAGGGAGTCACAATTCAACTATGCGGAGGAGCTCGACCCCGGCGATGACCCGCGCTTGGAGTGCACCGCCGGCGACCGGTGGGATTTTCATGTCGAACTTGCGGACGCTCCCGGACCGCTTACTCCGTTCAGAGGCGTGCCGGCGCGGATGTTTGGGCACCGGGATTAATTTGGCGACTCGATGTTATCCCGGGAAGCGATATCATCCGCTCCCTCCACGCGGATTTTGCCTCCCCCGCAATAAACGGCGGGTCACCGCCTTCTCCAGTTCGATCAGCAGGAATGCACCCGCGCCTATAGCCAGCGGCACAGCCCAGTGGCGCAGCTCAAGGGCGACCGATTCAAACCCCCAGTGCATGAAAGGGGCATAGACAAACATCAACTGCAGAGCCGCCAGTACGCCAACAGCCGGCAATGCAACGCGATTGGCCAGAAGGCGCCTGAGCGAGATGCTTGATTCGTGCATGTACCGGCTGTTGAACAGGTAAAAAACCTGCCCGCATACCAGCGTATTGACCGCAAGGGTGCGCGCGGTTTCCAGCGGCATTCCGAAGATATGCCGCTCGACCGTAAACACGGCAATGGTGGCTCCGCCGAGCAAGAGCGATACAAAACCGATGCGCCACAGGAGTGCAACGCCGAGGATCGGTGCGCCCGGTGCGCGGGGCGGGCGATCCATGAGCCCGGGCTCGGCCGGCTCGAACGACAGCGCCAGCGCCAGCGTCACCGCGGTGACCATGTTGACCCACAGGATTTGCACGGGTGTCAGCGGCAGGTTCCAGCCGAAGATCACGGCGGTGAGGATAACAAGCGCCTCCGCACCGTTGGTGGGCAGAATAAACAGGATGGCCTTGCGCAGGTTGTCGTATATCGTGCGCCCCTCCTCGACGGCATGCTCGATGGAGGTGAAGTTGTCGTCCGCCAGCACGATATCTGCGGCCTCTTTCGTCGCTTCGGTCCCCTTTAGGCCCATCGCCACGCCGACATCGGCGCGCTTGAGAGCCGGGGCGTCGTTGACACCGTCACCGGTCATCGCCACGACCTCACTGTCGGCCTGAAGAGCCCGCACGAGGCGCAGTTTGTGTTCCGGACTGGTCCGTGCGAATATGTCGTTCTCGCGGGCGATACGGCGCAGCTCTTCATCCGAAGCTTTTTCGATTTCGGCGCCGGAGACGGCGTTTGCACCGTCGCCGATACCCATCTCGGCGCCGATCGCCCGGGCGGTGCCGAGATGATCTCCGGTTATCATCTTCACCCCGATACCGGCCCTGTGGCATACTTCGATGGCATCGACGGCTTCAGGGCGCGGCGGGTCGATGATGCCGACGATGCCCGAGAAGACCATATCATCCTCGAGGTCTTCCATCGTCAGGTCGCTCCTGCCGTGGTCCACCTCGCGCGTAGCGGCGGCCAGAACGCGCAGTCCCCGATTGCCGAGTTCTTCGATCCGCTCTTCCCAGAACGGACGGTCAAGCGGCCGGGTCGAATTCTCCGCGCCGCGTTCTTTCCGGCAGCGCTCCAGCAGGCGGTCCGGTGCGCCTTTGAGCAGGATTTTCGTATCCCCGCCGGAGAAGCGATGGAGTGTTGCCATGAACTTGTTTTCCGATTCGAACGGGATCACCGCGACACGCTCGGAGTCCCTGTCCTCGAATCCGGCCTTGCGCGCGAGTGCGATCAGAGCGCCTTCGGTCGGCTCGCCCGTTACTTTCCACCGGCCGTCTTCCTGCCTTATCTCCGAGTCGTTGCACAGGGCCATGACCTCGATAAGCTCCCGCAGGTCCGCATTGGCCCGCAGCGGAGCTTCCATTCCATCCCGGGTGACCTGTCCTTCGGGCGCATAGCCGGTGCCCCCGACATCGCAATATTGCGTGCCCGTCACAACATGGCGCACGGTCATCTCGTTGCGCGTAAGGGTGCCGGTCTTGTCGGAGCAGATCACAGTGACCGACCCCAGCGTCTCCACGGCATTGAGCACGCGCGTGATGGCATTGCGCCGCGCCATTCGCTGCACGCCGAGGGCCAGGGTGATAGTGAGAATGGCGGGCAATCCCTCGGGGATGGCGGCGACCGCAAACCCGATGGCCGCAAGGAACAGCTCGACGACTTCCAGCTCATGCACCAGCCGGCCGATAAGCCACATCAAGGCGGCCATAGCGACGATCGCAAGCGAGAGTACCTTGCCGAATCGGTTCATCTGCCGGGTGAGCGGCGTGGCCAGTTTCTCCACATCGGCGATCATTGTATTGATGCGCCCCAGCTCTGTATCCTCTCCGGTGGCGACGACAACACCCATGCCGCGTCCGGCTGAGACCATCGTGCCGGAGTAAGCCATGCCGAAGCGATCGCCTATCCCGGCGCCGGCGGGGGAAGGATCGCCTGTCTTTCCCACGGCCACGGATTCGCCGGTGAGCGCGGATTCTTCGATACGGAGGTTCACCGCCTCGATAAGCCGCAGATCCGCTGGCACCCGATCACCGGAACGCAGGCGAACGATGTCGCCGGGTACGATCTTTTCGGCCCCGATCTCGGACCACTCGCCATTGCGGCGGATATGAGCGTGGAGAGAAAGCATCTTGCGAATGCCCGCAAGCGTGCGTTCCGCCTTGTCCTCCTGAATAAACCCGATGACGGCGTTGATAAGGACCACGGCGAGTATCACTACGGTGTCCACCCACTCCTGAAGCACGGCCATGACGCCCGCGGCTGCTATAAGGATGTAAATGAGCAAATCATGGAAGTGTTTGAAGAACCGCTTGAAAAGTCCCTCCTTCTCCGCCTCGCGCAGCCGGTTGGGCCCGAGCCGTGCCAGCCGCTCAAAAGCTTCATCCGGCGAAAGGCCCTCCCGCCTCGAACCAAGTTCATCGAGCACCTCGTCAACGGGCAGCGTATGCGGGTTTTCCACGCTCAACCATGATTTTTTTCCGGATGTCATCTCTTTCCGTTCCGCCTTTTCCTAATCGAACTCGATCCGCAACCGAACAGGCCGCAACACGTTTCTGCCACGTGCATTTTATGTCGATTATATTTAATATTCAAACGCCCGCGCCCTTTCGTTTCCGCAACCGCTCCCCCTCCTCCGCTCCGGCGGCGGAAGACTATCATCAGAAATATAACGTCAACGCGGGCCGGCACCCCTTATTCCCGCGTCTTCAGGAAAACATTCTGAATCTGCGTCTTAACAGGTACACTGTGATTGAGAATAGTCCTACCAGAACGATCCCGGTCACGACTCCCGGCAGGTTCCTTTCCACGGCCGCGTCGCCGAATATAATAAAGCCAACCGCATACCCCATGCACAACGGCCACGATATGGCCATATATTTTCCGAATGGAGCCCTCAGGGCGCCGAGAAGATAATCTTTCATATTGATTGTGCCGGGCCCGATTCGGATAAGTAATACATAGGCCCAGCAGTGACGTTTTCTGCCCAGATCCCATTTCGGTTTCGAGAAAAGAGGGGCTAAAACCCATCTGCCAAGCAAGTAAGCTATAGCGAGATTGAAACTTTGAGTGAGCGTGAGGGCCAAAACAAACTCCACGTTTCCGAAAGCGGCGCCCCCGATCACATAAAAAGGCGTGACGGGAAAGCCCGCCAGCGGAAGCACAACCATAGCGATCATGAACATCAATAGCCCCGCCTCTCCGATCTGCTCCACCATTGTCTCCGCGTCATGCCCCGTTACGCGCATATAAAGAAACATGCCGATGATGATGCAGACAAGCATCAGGAAGCCTGCCAGAGACCATTTTGTTTCTTTTGATAAATGTTGCATGGCGAGCCTACTGTTATATCAGGACGAGACGAAAATATCCAATATCCAGGGTGTCGTGCTTGACATTTAATTATTTTCGTCTATCATGTATATAAGAAGAGCACCGACGAGTGTCCGTCCCATTGAAACCGATGGTTGGATTTGGAAGCCGGAAAGCTCAGTGACCATGAGCTGGAAACCGGTCGCGCTTCATGGGAGAATACGTCCAAAGAACGATCGGGCCGGTGCACTTAGTCAGGGAGGAACAGGTTGATGATATCGATCAGTTGCAGCGGTTGCCGGAAAAAATACCGTGTCCCCGACGAAGCGGTTGGCAAGAGGGCCAAGTGTAGCGAATGTGGAGCGATAATTAAGATATCCCCGCCTCCTTCCCCGATGAGGGAGTGGACGGAGAAAATGCAGGGCCGTTTTGCTCTGACAAAGGCCGGGTGTGCCCTCCGGCGCTTTGAAACCCGA
>PUMZ01000256.1 GCA_003551565.1 Candidatus Brocadiaceae bacterium
GAACTTCAAAAAGATCATCTCTTCTGTCGATGCCTCCTATGCCTTCTAAAATCCGCCTTTTTCGGTAATACGTATTGTCCTGATAAAAGCCAAAATACGCGAAAAAACTTGCAAACTACAAAATAATATAAAGGTTTGGAAAAACCATGTTAAGTGTTTTTTGAGACTTTTAAAATTTGCAGTGTGTACAAACGGGCCCTCAAACGGCGGTTGACCTGCCTGCTGCAGGCAGGCCCTGTCGGGCGCGTCCTCAGCGGCGCATCTGGCCAAAAAGCCGCACTTCGCGTATACAAACACAGCGGCGTTTGACATTTGCTGCAGGTGCACCACTGAAAACACGTGAAATGTTCGGTTTACGGTCCTGGAAGCAAAACAGTCAATTATGCTATACTTGCCGCGTTATGGGAACAGAACGCCGTAAAAAAACTCTGGCGCCGGCCAAACTCAACCTCTTCCTGAAGGTCGGCGGAATAAGGGACGATGGTTACCACGAAGTCGTCACAATTATGCAGACCGTTGATCTGTATGATGAGCTGGTGTTCACCGTTGCACGGAGCGGAGGCATAGAACTTATCTCCGATGGCGGGGATCTGCCGCCGGCGGAGGATAACCTCGTTGTCCGGGCCGCCCGGTTGCTGCAGCGCCGTTTCAATGTGACGGGGGCCGTGCGCATCGGGCTGAAAAAAAACATCCCCACCGGTGCGGGGCTGGGCGGGGGCAGCAGCGATGCGGCGGCGGCACTGAAGGCGCTCTCCTCCCTGTGGGGACTCGCTCCGGGAGTGGAGCAGCTCGAGGGGCTTGCGGCGGAGCTTGGGAGCGATGTCCCTTTCTTTATCCGCGGCGGAGCGGCTCTTTGCCGCGGGCGCGGCGAGGTGGTGAGCCCGCTCGATGCAGGGAGTGCATTGCATTTTGTCATCGCCATGCCGCCGGTCGGCATCTCGACAACAGAAGCCTATGCGGTGCTGGACTCCTTGACAAAAGAGCCGGGAGACGTTAGTATTGAAGGGGTCGCAGATGGTCTGGGACGCGGTGATCCCGATGTGCTGGGCTCGGCTCTTTTCAACGATTTCAGACGGGCCGCTTGTGTTTTAAACCCGCAACTCGTGGAGGTCGAAAGGAAGCTGGAGCGGGCGTTTTCCGAGACCGGCTCCTGCGGTTTCGGTCTTTCCGGCAGCGGGTCGGCGTGGTTCGCCCTTTACCGCAGCCGCGGGGCGGCAGTGCGGGGAGCCGGGCATATCAGGGAAAGCGCCGGCATCGCTGCATGCGCCGTGCGGTCGGTTGTTCCGGGCCGGGAAAATTGATAACCGCCGCCGAATATCATGATATTCTTTTGATAAGATCCCGCGCATAAATCCTAATAGCATCTGGGGAGAGAGCTTTGAATATTACAGAAGTCAGAGTGAAACGGTTGGAACATCGCTCGGATCGGCTCAGGGCGTTTTGCAGCATCACCATTGACGATGAACTGGTGGTTCATGATTTGAGGGTGATCGAGGGGCGAAAGGGCCTTTTCATCGCCATGCCGAGCCGCAAGATCACCGATAATTGCCCGTCATGCGGGGGGAAGAATCACCTGCGCGCCGAATTTTGCAACAGCTGTGGATCCGGGCTGGATAAGGAGCGGGCCCGGAAAAAGGAGAAATGCCATGTCGATGTGGCCCACCCCATCGTTACGTCATGCCGCGACAAAATTAAGGAGGCGGTGCTTGATGCCTACCGGAAGGAATGCGCGGCGGAGGAGGGGAGCGGGGGGAGTCCCGGGGACGACGGCGCATGGTACAACGACGGCGAAAGTGATGATCAGAACGAAAGTACGATGGATTTCCCCGACGACGATGAAGATTTTGATGATGACGACGAGGATTCATCAGGGGATGAGGAAACCGGGGAGGCGGAAGAAGCAGAGGAGCAAGAGGGAGGAGGGGACGAAGGAAGAAGGGGAAGCCGTGACCGTGAAGACAGTCCCCCACGGAAGGAGGAGGACTCCGCCGCCGGCCGGGAGCCGGACAGCGGCGATGATCGGGAAAGCGGAGGCGGTTTCGGTGAGGGCATATTGTGATGCGGGACGGGAGCGGATGGATGAACCAACAATTCAAACTTTGGATAAGAGATGGCGAAAAAAGGCGCAGAAATACTTATAGAAACCCTTAAGGACGAAGGAATCGACACGATATTCGGGCTCCAGGGCGGTTCGGTTATACCCGTTTTTGACGCCCTTTACGAGGATGAACTCCGAACCATCTCGGTGCGTCACGAACAGGGCGCCGGCCATATGGCGGATGGGTATGCGCGCGCCAGCGGCAAAGTGGGAGTCTGCCTCACGACCAGCGGTCCCGGCGCCACCAATCTTGTGACCGCCCTTGCGACGGCTTCGATGGACAGCGTGCCGATGCTGGCCATCACCGGGCAGGTCAAGACGCACCTTATCGGCAACGATGCGTTCCAGGAAGCCGATATGACCGGCATCTCCCGTCCGGTGACCAAGCACAATTATCTGGTCAAAGACGTGCGGGACCTGGCCAGAATCATCAGGGAATCCTGTTTTATCGCTTCCACCGGAAGCCCGGGACCGGTTCTGATCGACCTTCCGGTCGACGTCTCGACGGCGGAGATCGATGGTGAAGTGGACAACGAGAAGAACCTTCCGGGGTATCGTCCCACCGGAAAAGGCCATATGGGGCAGATAAAAAAGGCGGTTGATGCCATCAATGCAGCGGAAAAGCCCGTGCTTTACTCCGGAGGCGGCACGATCATCAGTGATGCGAGCCGGGAACTCGCGCGATTTGCACGCGCAGCCAATATCCCGGTCACCACCACCCTGATGGGGCTTGGTGCGTTCCCGGAAGACGATCCGCTTTCCCTGCGGATGCTCGGAATGCATGGCACCATGTATGCAAACTATGCCGTGCAGGAGTGCGACCTGCTGATCGCCGTCGGCGCCCGTTTCGACGATCGCGTCACCGGCAAACTGGAAGCTTTTGCAACCAACGCAAAAGTTATGCATATCGATATCGCTCCCGCTTCGATCGGAAAGAGTGTGGCGGTTGATATCCCGGTTGTGGGCGATGCAGCAGAGGTGTTCCGGCGGTTCTGCGAACATGCCGAGTTCAGGGAACGGAAGCCCTGGATGGACCAGATCCATGAGTGGAAAGAACGTTTCCCGCTCACCTACGACCGTGAAAGCGATCATGTCAAGCCGCAATATGTTATGGAGCAGATCCATGACGTTACCGGCGGGAAAGCCATTATCGCCACAGATGTCGGGCAATGCCAGATGTGGGCCGCCCAGTTTTACACCTACACCGAACCACGCACCTTTCTCAGTTCCGGCGGGCTGGGAACCATGGGGTTCGGTCTGCCTGCCGCCATCGGCGCCAAGGTCGGATGTCCGGATAAAGATGTTTTCGTCGTGGCGGGCGATGGTTCGCTGCAGATGAACATCCAGGAACTGAGCACGGCCATGGTCGAGAAACTGCCGATCAAGATCGCCCTGCTCAACAACGGCTACCTCGGGATGGTGAGGCAATGGCAGGAGTTGTTCTTCAACAAGCGCTATTCGCATACCTGGCTGGAGGAAGGAAACCCGGATTTTGTCAAGCTGGCCGAAGCCTACGGCTGCAAAGCTCTGAGGGTCGAGCGCAAAGACCAGGTCAGAGCCGCGCTGGATTCGGCGATGGAAGTCAATGACCGGCCGGTTCTGATCGATTTCAAAATCGATCCGGAAGAGAACGTCTATCCCATGGTCCCGGCCGGCGAGGCCATCGACCGGATGCTCAGCGGGATGGCGTGAGACGCTCATTCTTTTACAAGACGGAGCTAAAAGAATTATCGATGTGAAAATACTCAACGCCTAACTATTTTCCCAAAAGAATAAAACGTTATGAAAAAACACATCTTAAGTGCTTTGGTGGAGAACAAATCGGGCGTGCTCGCTCACATCGCAGGGCTTTTCAGTGCCCGGGGATTCAACATCGAAAGCCTGGCGGTCGGCGAGACGGAAGATCCGCTGTTCAGCCGCATGACGATTGTCGTGGCGGGGGATGAAACGATACTGGAGCAGGTCCGGAAACAACTCGAAAAACTGATCAATGTGGTGAAGGTGAACGATTTCAGCGGGATGGCGCTGGTTGAACGCGATCTGCTCCTGGTCAGAACTCATAGCCCCGACGGCAGGCGCGGGGATATACTGGATCTGGTGGAAGTTTTCCGGGCCAAAGTTGTGGACGTCGGGCAGGACGATATGATGATCGAGGTCGCCGGAACCGAACAGAAAGTCGAGGCATTGCTCGATCTGCTCCGTCCGTTCGGCATAAAAGAAATCGTGCGCACCGGCAGGGTCGCACTTCCGCGCTCGTTGCGTTGAGCGCCGCCCGGATGCGGTGTGCCCGGAGGGAAACCGATCCCGCAACGTGGTGGTTTGCGGCAACGGCGATTGAGAACAACACACCCTCCGGAATGCGCCGACGGGCTTGAGGACCGGTTCGGGCCGGTGTATTGGAACAGAGCATTAAGGTTGGCATAGCAATCAAATCGAGGATTCAACTGTGGAAAAAACTGATCAGAAAGCGTTCCGCACCTTTCTGCTGGAGCTCAGGCGCCGGCTTGCTGCAAACGTTTCGCACATGCAGCAGGAGGCGATGGACGGAGGAAATGCCGCCGGTCGGGGGGAACTCTCGGACATCTCGCTCGAGCATCTGGCCGATCGCGGTTCCGACACGTTCACAAAAGACCTGATGCTCGGCATGATAGAGGATAACGAAGCCGAGATCATCGACATCGATCGCGCCCTGGAGAAGATCGGGGACGGCACATACGGCATATGCGAGTCGTGCCGGGACAATATTTCTATGGCGCGGATAAAGGCCATCCCTTTCGCCCGCTTATGCATAAAATGCAAACAGGACCAGGAGAAGCAGGCGCCGGCCTGAACCGGCACATTCTTGATCCTGCGGCAAACATGCAATCACATCTTAACAAAATCTCGGCCGGTTCCAAAAAACACTTCTGGATATGCGCCGTGGCAGTGGCCGCCCTGGACCAGGTGACGAAGTTCTTTTTTTTTGCGCTGCCGGCTTTTGATACCGCCGATAAGATCGCAATCGTGCCGAACTGGTTCTATATCGTCAGGCGAACCAATCCGGCGGCGGCTTTCTCCATCGGACCGGAAAACCCGCTCTTTTATATCGTGGCCACACTGCTTGGGATGGCCGTGCTGATCTGGCTGCTGACGGACCTAGCGGAAAACAGGCTCCTGCCTGTGCTGGGCCTGGGACTGGTCTGTGGAGGGGCGGTGGGGAATCTGATCGACCGGGTCTTCGTCGGCGGCGAGGTGCGGGATTTTATAGAAATTTATTACTGGCAAGGGAGGCCCTGGCCCGCCTTCAACGTGGCGGATGCGGCCATCTGTCTGGGGGTGGCGATCGTTCTGATCGAAACGTTCCGCTCCACTTCCGGCTCAGCTACCCAACCGGAAAAACCGGCATCAGAGATGAGGAAGAGACCCACCGATCAAAACTGAGCGCCTACCCCGCTCCGGCATCCAAGCCGGTTATTTCCACCCGCCGGCCGGTGACACGCAACCTTCCATCTGCATAGAGATTAACAGCAAGCGGATACAGCTCCCTCTCCGCACCGAAGACCCGTTCCGCCAGGGAATCGGCATCGTCGGACTGCTCGACCCGAACGGATTTTTGCAGGATAATCGGTCCGTGATCGTACCGATTGTTGGCGAAATGCACGGTGCAGCCACTGACCTTGCACCCGTATTCGAGAACCGCCCGGTGCACTTTCTCCCCGTAGTAGCCCTTCCCCCCGAAAGCCGGCAACAGCGCGGGGTGGATGTTCATGACCCTGTTCTCGAACGGTGGCGGGATCTCATAGAGCGAGAGAAAACCGGCCATCACCGTCAGGTCCGGCTCCCATCCGGACAGAACGGATGTGATCGCCCGGCTGAAAGCCCCGGCATCTTCGAACCCGCGCGGGTCGATCACGCGGGCGGGAATGCCCGCACGGCGCGCCCTCTCCAGCCCGTAAGCATCGCTGCGGCTGCTGATCACCCCTGCAATTTCCGCTCTGAGCCTTCCGGCGCCGGAGAGGTCGATGAAGTTCTGGAGGGTTCGCCCGCTACCCGAGAGCAGGACGGCCATTGAAATTTTCGGATCGGGCATGTTGATCCCGGATTTAGGACATGAGGGCAATGCGCGACGGCTCAGCGGCCTATCGTAGCATAACGAACAAGAGGATGTCAAACGGCGGCATTGCCATGCGGAATTTTCCGAAACCGCCTTGCAATCGGGCACAGCCCGGGCGCCGGGGCCCCCCAATACTTTACATGCGGGGCGGGATTTGCTACAATCGCTTTTGACTGACCGGTCAGTCAAAAAAGGAGAGGAACAAAACTCCCGTATCCTCAAGGAGGCGCCGCGTGACCCCCAAACCGGAGAACCTCATCAACGCCGCATGCGAGCTTTTTATGTCCAGGCCCTACCACAAGGTGACCATGGACGATGTGCGCCACAGAGCCGGAGTGGGCAAAGGCACACTTTACAGGCATTTCCAGAGCAAGGAAGACCTGTATTGCCACGTGGTGCTGCATGAACTCGACCGGCTGGTTGCGTCGCTGCGGGAGACGGGCGCTGAGGAACATGCCGGCCCCCGGATGCGGATTCGGAAGCTCTCCAGGAGGCTTGCGGGCTTCTTTGAGGGCAAAAAAGCGCTTTTCGCCCTGCTGCGTTCCGAGGAACTGCGCGCCTCGCAGGCAAAAAAAACCCTTTTCCGGCAGTGGAAGGAACGCCGGTCCAGGCTGATCGAAATCTTTGAGGAAGCCATCGGGGAAGGCGTGGCATGCGGGGAGTACAGCCCGGATATTCCACCTCGTATCGCCGCCACGTTCCTGCTCGCCATGCTGAAAAGCGGCCGGAGGGGACCGGACGGCGGCGGCCCGGAGAACGACTCCCGGGCAGAATACGCACTTTTGCTTTTCGAAAACGGAATGGTGGATGATGCTCGGCGATGACGCGGGAACGGGCCCGGGGCGAACCGATCCGGACGCCGGTCTCCGCGCCGCACGGGGCGATCGCGCAGAAGAACGGCGATCGGTTTCCTCCGGGACAACGCTACGGCACATGGAGAGGTCATGATCATGGATGGAATCATCGGTTTACTGCCTGAGGACAAGACCACGCAGGCAGCCAGGACAATGCGTGCCGCCTACAACCGGGTTCCCGGAGCGCCTTTGTACCATCGGGAATTCTGGCTGATGCCGGAGGTTTTACGGAAATGGCGAAAGCGGGAAGGAATGCCCTCAGCGGAAGAACTATCCGTCAATGCATTGTTCCACCTCGATCCGCCCGGGAACCATGAGCTGGGGCAGCTTGGCTGGTGCGAGTCGAGTTTCTTCCCGGAATTTGAGGAAATCCAGGTGGAGGACCGGGGGGAATGCGAGGTGGTTCAGGACACCGCGGGGCGGCATGTTCTGTTTTTCAAGCAGAGGCGGGCCGGATATATGCCGCAATATATCGGGCACCCGGTCAAAGACAGAAAAACCTGGGAGGAGAATGTCAGATTCCGCCTGAATCCCGAATCCTCCGACCGTATCAACATGATAGACAGGGCATTGCCGGCCGCGGTGGACGCGGCAAAGCAGGGGCTTATCATGACGCAGAAAGTGATCGGAGGATATATGTTTCTGCGCAGCCTGATCGGTCCGGAGCAATTGCTCTACATGTTCTACGAATTGCCCGACCTGATACATGACTGCATGCGCAGCTGGTTGTCGTTGGCGGACGCCGTTACTGCCAGGCACCAGAAACTGGTCACGCTCGATGAACTGTCTCTGGCCGAGGATATTACATATAACAAAGGTCTGCTTATCTCCCCGGACATGATGAAAGAATTCCTGCTGCCGTATTATCAGCAGCTTATAGCGAATCTGAAGACAAGGCAGATCGACCCGGAGCGGCGCCTGTTTGTGCAGATTGACACGGATGGCCTGGCGGATCCGGCGGTTCCGGTCTACCTGGAGGCCGTCGGAATGGATATTATGGGGCCTTTCGAAGTGGCTTCCGGCAGCGATGTGGTAAGAACCGCCGGAGAATATCCGGAGCTTGTATTATACGGAGGCATGGATAAACGGGTTCTCGCAAAAAGCAAACGGGACATTGACGAAATGGTCGAAAGGATTATCCCGCCGCTCAGGGAACGCGGCGGCTATATCCCGACAATCGACCATGCGGTTCCCGAGGAAACGCCCTACGACAATTATCTGCATTACAGAAAACGCTGCACCGAGCTTGGCGGCTGAGAATGTTGTGCGCCATCCCTGGAAGTGAGAACATGAAGATCAAAGCCCACCATGGAATCGTTTGCCGCCTGCCGGAGGAGCCGTTCGGTTTTTTCGGCTGGCCGACGGAAGTCTGTTCAGCGTCTATTATCAACCGTGGGCCAAGGGCGAGAAATGCTCGCTTCTGTCGTCCCATTGGGAATTTCCGCGAAACCAGGGAGCATGACGAGCCGGGATATGATTAACCCTTCACTTTATAGCCTGCTTTCGCAAAAGAAAGGGCTGAAAATCGAGCGTTTACTCCACCAAATATTGCGAATTCTCAGCATATTCAAAGAACATACAGAGAGGTTCGGCACCGTTGCGATTGAATGGCGCTTTGAAATCGTCTATTATTTATTTGTCACAGACGAGGGGCGTGGCCCCGAGGAACGGCTTGCGGGAGAGAACCCCGATTGTTACGACGGGATGTTTGTCGGATTTCATGGCGACTGGAGGCTTCGGGAAGGCAGCCTGGCGAGCCGCGCCGGCGCGGACCTTCGGCCGCCGGCGGGAGGAAGAAGAAGGCGAAACCGAATACCTTGCCACCGATGACAGCAAAGGTACCACCCGCCCCAGTGCGGGGCATTCGACATCGGCGCTTACGAATTCCAGGCGGAACGAAAAAAGGCTCAACGCCTTCATGAAAGTCGCTGTTTTGGGAGCCGTTCACTGGCATGCCGGAGACTATGCCAGAAACATTTTTACGGCTTATACCGGTCGGCTGAATTTCTCATTAAAGACAGGAGCATTTGAAATGACAAAACGATTATCCGGTTGGTCAGGTTTCACCCTGATGTTCGGCAAGTCCAGGCTTATTATGAGTTCATTGATTTTTCTCGCCGCTTTGCCGGGGTTCGCCCGGCTTGCGCCGGCGGAGGATCGGCCGCAGGTGCTCCTGGAGAGGATGCTGGAGAATCTCGAAAACCGTGCTCAAGGCACGATAACCGGCGAAGCACATTGCTGGCATCTGGCCCATAACATGGGGCAGTTCACGGATCAGTACCGGAAAACCAAAAACACTGCCTGGCTGGATGCCGGGGTTGAGTATTATGATGCCCTGATTGCGGTCATGCATACCAGTCCCGACGGTTACAAGGGTTGGGTCGGACCATATATTTATGATGACCAATACTACAGCGAGGCGCATGTTACGGATGCGATATTGCTGCACCACATGCTGCTGTTCAGTGAAATTGTCCTGAACGGAGACGACGCGGAGCTCATGGCCGGATATGCGGAAAAGGCCCGGAGCTATGTGGCGCTGGCGGAAAAACACCTGTTCGAGAAATTCGATGCCAGAAACACCTGGATCGAGGACGGGCCTTACGGCGCGTATATTGACGATCCGAACCGCTTGCTGCCCGATGATCCGTCGTCTTTCGTCCGTGTATCCGATGGCCGCTCCGGCATGGCGCACCCCTTCAACAAACAGATGAAGATGGGGGTGGCGGCATTGAGCCTGTACCGGCTCACCGGCAGGCAGTACTACCGCGACCGGGCCGAGAAGATATTCGCCTTTTTCAAGAGCCGCCTGAACCTGTTTGAAGACCATTATGTCTGGAACTATTGGGAGCCCTTCGGCCCTGACGACCGGCGCGCCGGTGATCCGGAAGACACCGATTCCTGGCGGCACTGGATTGCGGTCCACCCCTTTCGCAATTATCAGGCCGGCGAAATCAGCATGATCGTTGACGCTTATCATACCGGAATAGTGTTTGATGCAACGGATATTGAGCGGTTCTGTCGGACAAATCTGCGCATGTACAACGGCGACGGCGGGCGGGAAGGGCCGGAATGGCTCAACTCCAATTACGACATGATCCATGCGGCTCTGGGCCGGCCTGTCGTGCGGACGGGCGGAGCCGGCGGGCTTGCCGGATGCCTCTGGCGGCCTTTGACCGCTTTTTGCCCGGAACTGGCCCGCATTGCCGGCGAAGAAACGCCGTCGGTGGACTGGAGCCGCAGGCACGCGGAACGGCCCGTCACCGTGTTCGATTTCCCGTTCAACTCCAGCAGCAGCCTGGCAATGGCCGCCGTCATGCCCTCCGTTGTCAAAAACGGCGGGGTCTGCCTGGTAGCCAGCAAAAGTTTTGTGCCCGGAACCATCAGAATAGAACTTTTCAATGCGGACGGCACGGAACTTCTGGAAACAATCTTCGCCGGCGAGACCCCCGGGGGCACGGACGGCCGGGAAGGTATCCTGATTCATGAATGGACTCCTGAAAACCTGGCCGCAGGCGCTTATCGGGTACGCTGGACCCTGAACAACGGCGAATTCCGCGAATTCCCGATCACCGTCCAGGACCGATAACGAACCCCGGAATGATGGGCGCCCGGCTGCCCGAAAAAGCGGTTGACCTGCCTGCTGCAGGCAGGCCCTGCGGGCGCGACCTCAGCGGCACCCACTTTTTCGAAAAAAGTGGGACAAAAACTTTTTTTCATCTGGTTTTTACAGTTATCAGATTTTTGAGTCAATAGTTAAGGTTTTTTGCTAAGTTTTTTCCCAAAAAAGCGCCTTCACTTCGCGTATACGAAATACTGCGGCGCTTGCTTTCTGCCACATCTGCACCGCGGAGAACGCGTGAAATAACCGGGGTAAAGAAAAGGACTTTACAAATGACGACCAAAAGGGTTGATTCGGCAATCGATGATCTGGCGGCCGGGATTCAGCAGCGAACGCTGGGGCGGACCGGGCTCCGGGTGAAAATGCTGGGCGTCGGCGGCATCTCGTCGCAGGACGTTTTCGAAAAGGCGCTGGAATATGGGCTGAACTTCTTTGACGTCCACGGCTATGAGGCCGGCCACGGTTTGGATGGGCGCATCCGGTTCAAAAATGCGATGCGTAAAACCGGCACAAAGCGCGAGGATGTGATCCTCACGGCGCGCTGCAACTCCTTCACCCGCGAGGGAGCATTGGCGCAGATCGATGAGTCCCTGGAACTTTTGGAAACGGACTACCTGGACCTCTACGGCCCCTACAATGTTACACAGGTCGCCGGCCGGGTGGAGAAGACGATGGCCCCGGGGGGCGCCCTGGAAGGGCTGGAGGAGGCCAGGGCCGCGGGAAAGATCCGGTTCATCGGCGGCGTGAGCGGGCACCATCACCAGGAGCTGGTGCAGTTGCTCAAAACCAATGCGTTCGATGCGGTCATGATCGCCGTGAACAGCTTCGACCAGGATGTGGTTGCCGCAACCTTGCCGGTGGCCAGGGAGTTGAACATCGGAACGATCGCCATGAAGCCCTTTGCCAAAGGGCTGTTCACCGGAAGCGCCACGGCTCCCCTGCGGTATGTCTTTGCGCAGGATATTACCGTGGCAATCCCCGGCATGTATACCATTGCCGAGCTCGAGAAAAACATCCGCACAGCATCGGAATTCAGCGGCTGTTCAGAAGAAGACATGGCGCTCCTGAACAGGGAAGTCGATAAGATAACCAGAGCTGAAGGCAAGTTTATCTGCCGGCAATGCGGATATTGTGTTCCGGTCTGCCCGCAGGGAATTGATATCAAGCAAATTTTTTACATGGAACGGCAGGCCAGCCGCTACTACAGCGTGGGATGGGCGAAGAAGGCCTATGCCGGGGTTGAGAAGAATGCAAAGGAATGTGCCGCGTGCGGGGCCTGCGAAACGGAGTGCCCCTACGACCTGCCGATCCGGGAAATGCTCCGGAAGGTCCATCTGGACCTTTCCAACCCGCATTGAGGACGCTTGCCGGCCGGTCGCTTTCGGCCGCGGCAACGGGCCCGACCGGCAAAACGGCCGGGGCCTCCGCGAGACGACGGTTGTTCAATGCACACGACAAGGAACAGTCAGATGAAAGACGCCCTGAACGGCAGAGAACGGGTAAGGCTTGCCCTGGAGCACCAGGAGACGGATCGCATCCCTCTGGCAATGGTATGCTCCGGTTTCGGCGGAAAACTGCGCAATGAATTCAATGATCACCTGATCGGGAAAAGGGGAGTGAGTGCGGATGAATATCTGGAGCCGCTGCTCGATATTGTCGACATTTCACCGCGCTATATCGGGCCGGAACTCAGGGAAGGAGAGAGTCTATGGGGAGTGCTAACCGAGCCTGTCTCGTACGGTGCGGGCGTCTATAATGAAATTTCGCACCACCCCCTGGCGGAGGCGGAGACCGTGGCGGATCTGGACAGACACCGCTGGCCGTCGGCCGGTTGGTTTGATTATTCCGTTCTTCCCGATATGATCAGAGAACACCGGCGGGTCCGGGATCGCGCAATGGTCGTTGGGAACGGGAACATCTTTGAAACATCATGGTACATGCGCGGATTCGAACAGATGCTGATGGATTGTGTTCTGAACCCGGAACTGGTGCATGCCGTCATGAACCGTGTCACCGATTATTACTGTGAATATTTCACCGGCGTCCTTGCTGCCGCTCGTGGCGAAATAGACCTTGTGTTCACTGCCGACGACATTGCCGGGCAGAACGGGTTGCTGGTATCGCTTCCCATGTGGGAAGAGTTCATCAAACCCTGCCACTGCCGTTTGAACGACACCATTCATGAATTCGGGGCCGGGATTATCTACCACAGCGACGGAGCGGTTATGGAGGCCGTCCCCGGGCTCATCGACATGGGAATTGATATTCTTCAGGCACTTCAGTTTTCCGCTGACGGCATGGATCCGCAACGGTTAAAAAACAGGTTCGGCGGAAAACTCTGCTTCGAAGGCGGTGTCAGCGTGCAGACAACCCTCCCGTTCGGAAGCGTTGAAGATGTTCAGAATGAGGTCGTAGCACTGATAAGAATTCTGGGGGAAAACGGAGGGTATATTCTCGGGCCTTCGCACGTCATTCAAGCCGGTACGCCTCCGGAGAATGTCGTTGCCATGTTCGATGCCGCCGTTGACTATCCCCGGGAGCATTCATTGCATTGAATCGCAGTGAAACAGGAAGATGAACGTTGTGATCAACAGGATAAAAAAAGGCATTGACCTCGCCGTGTTGAATGCGGCGGTCTGGACCGGAAATCAACTCATGCCCGCCGCTGAAGCGGTGGGAATGTGCGCCGGGAAAATCGTTTTCGTCGGCACAACCGCCGACCTGCGGGACCTCTGCGGCCCGGACACGAACATTTTCGATGCCGGCGGGCGCCGCGTCGTGCCCGGGTTCAACGATGCGCACCTGCACCTGGAACAGGGCGGGCGGATGATGCGTTCGCTGGATCTGCGGCCCGCACGCGACGAGCAGGATTTTGTCCGGCTTCTGGCCGCCCATATGAAAAACATTCCGCCCGGGCGCTGGGTGACCGGCGGCAACTGGGACCACGAAGCCTGGCCGGGCGGAAAGCTGCCGGGCCGGCGCCTCATTGATGCGCTCACCCCGGACAATCCGGTTCTGCTGCGGCGGGTGGACGGACATGCCGCACTGGCCAACAGCCTGGCCCTCGAAATGGCGGGGATCCGCCGGGAAACTCCGGATCCGCCTGCCGGAAGGATCGTCCGGGATCCCCACGGCGAAGCCACCGGCATGCTCGTGAATCAGGCCCAGGCGCCATTTCAGAACCTGATTCCGGAACCGGATGAAGAGGACATTGCCGCATCCCTCGACGATGCCATGCAGCATTGCCTTGCCTGCGGGCTCACAAGTGTGCAGGGGCCCATGCCGGAGTCCGTATTCCGTATAGTTCAGCGCATGCATCGCCAGGGACGACTGAAGATAAGGGTCTATGCCTGGAGTTGCATTGAAACTCTGGACTCTCTGTGCCAATCCGGCATCGAGGCGCCCATCGGCGACGATATGCTGCGGTTCGGGGCGGTAAAATTCTTTGTTGACGGCTCATTCGGCGCCGGTTCGGCCCTGTTGTTTGAGCCGTATGACGACGATCCCGACAATTGCGGGATCACGCATTACGATGAACAGGCACTGGGAGAAATGGTTTGCCGGGCTGATGCCGCCAGACTGCAGATTGTTGCCCACGCAATCGGCGACCAGGCCGTATGCAGAATCTTGAACGCACTGGCACAGGCTGTCACAGTTAACGGCAAGCGCGATTCCAGGCATCGCATCGAGCATGCCCAGCTGGTGCGGCCGCAAGATCTGGAGCGTTTCGCCGAACTCGGCGTGCTCGCCTCCATCCAGCCTTCCCATGCGACCGACGACATGCGCTGGATTGAACGACGCATCGGCGCACGGGTGGCGCACTCGTATCCGTTCAAATCACTGGTGGATGCCGGCGCCGGGATTGCACTGGGAAGCGATTGGCCCTGCGAGCCGCCGGATCCGGTACGCGCCCTGCATGCGGCGGTTACGCGCGAGGCATGCGGCGGAGGCCCGCCGGGCGGATGGATTCCTCAGGAGAAAGTTTCGGTCGAACATGCATTGGCAGCCGCCACCAACGGGTCCGCACACGCGGAATTCCAGGACCATGCCAAGGGGATTCTGGCGCCGGGATATCTGGCCGACATGGTCGTGCTCTCCAGAGATCCCCTGCGGGCGCCGCCTTCCGAAATCATGGAAACGCAGGTCGATGCCACCATCCTCGGCGGTCGGGTGGTCTGTGAACGATGAGCGAAATTTTGACACTTCAGGAGCCCCGGGCTATAATCCTTCCGGCCTGGAAAACGGAAGCGGGCAAAGCCGGGACCGGGACACGTAAAAAAGCGGGTTATCCATGCAAAAAGCCCTGCAATAGCAAACGCAGCGCAGGATCACGCCCGCCGGTTCGTTTATTAAGGAGGGAGGTCGGAAGGGCCGGAACTGTGGCGATCCTGTGGGTGGAACGTGTTTCCTTTGCAACAACAATTGATTGTTTCCCAACGCTGACATGAACAACTCTTTTATAGCCGTTACGTTACCTGCTTTGATGCTGCTTGCACTCCTCCAGACGGGGTGTTCTCCGGCGCACTACCGGCGTCAGGCGGATCGTGAAGTTTCCGATATTATCACCGCGAAAAGCCGTGAGGTGCCGGGTGCGCAGGAAGAGTTCAGCATTGAGCCGGCGGAGGTGGACCTTCTGGCCGGGCTTCCCACCGCCCCGCCGGAAATCAGGCTGGAGGATGAGACGGGCAATGCGCAGCAGCCGCTCCTGCTCGACCTCGAAAACGCCCTCCACATTGCCGCTACCGGCAGCCGTGAGTACCAGAGCCGCAAAGAGGCGGTGTTTTTGAGGGCCCTGGCCCTGACCGGTGAGCGCAACAGGTTTCAGCCCCGTTTCTTCTGGAACATCCGGGGGGAGAGCACCTACGACAGCAACGATAAATGGTCGGCGGGCGCGCAATCCCGGCCGGGCGCCGAGTGGTTGCTTTCCACGGGCGCGAGGCTTTCTGCGGGATTGAGCACCACCGCCACCCGTTTTCTGTCCGGGGACCCGCGCAGCGTCGCCGGATCGGTTTTTGATCTCACCCTGACCCAGCCGTTGCTCCGGGACGGCCGCATCGCTGCGATCGAGCCGCTGACGCAGGCCGAACGGGACATGATCTACGAGCTGCGCGAGTTCGTGCGATTCCAGCGCCGGTTCACGGTCGGCGTGCTGGCCGACTACTACCGCGTGCTGGAACAGCGCCAGCGTGTGAAGAACCAGCAGGTGAATTACGACAATATCGTGCGCATCCGCCGCAGGGCCGAAGCTCTCGGCGAGGCCGGACGGGTGCCGGAACTGCAGATCGACAGGGCCCGCCAGGATGAACTCAGCGCCAGCGACAGCCTCGACGCCGCGCTCCAGACCTATTACCGTGCGCTGGATAATTTCAAAATCACGCTGGGCCTGAAACCGGAGACCTCCCTGCTGCTCGACCCGGCCGAGCTCGACAGACTTTTCGAGCTGGAAATGGCGCCGCCGCCCCCGAGCCGGCGGGAAAGCATAGAGATCGCCCTGAACAACCGTCTGGACCTGGCGACTAAAAAGCAGGAGGTCGAAGACGCCCGCAGGAGGGTGCTTGTGGCCGAAAATGCACTGAACCCCGGACTGGACCTGGTTCTGGGGTCGACCGCAAGGACCGATACCAACCGGCCCGTGGATTTCGCCGGCGGCACCCGGAGCAGCTTCGCCCGGCTGGATGCGGAACTACCGCTGGAAAGAACCGATGAACGCAATACTTACCGGCGCAGGCTGATAGAGTACGACCGGGCGGAGAGGGACGTGCAGGCGGGGCGCGATGCGGTGGTGCTGGAGGTGACCAACCGGTGGCGGGATTTTGATCGGGCGGTCAGCAGCTACGAGATCCAACGGCGCAGCGTCGAACTTGCGGAGGAGCGCGTGGAAAGCACCGAGATGCTGCTCGATGCCGGACGCGCCATCATGCGCGACGTTCTCGATGCGCATGAGGACCTGTTGAGGGCGCAGGACCGGCTCGCCGGGACGCTTGTCGATTTCAGGGTGGCGGCACTCGAGCTGGAACGTGATATGGACATTCTCGTAATCGGTGAAGAAGGTCAACTGAAAGAAGGAGAAGGATACTATGAACACACAGACGCAGATCGATGAAGCGGAAACGGCCGCAAGCTATGACGATACGGGGTCCGGACAAAACGCCCCGCGCGCTAAGAAGGCTATTTTCCTGGCGATGGCGGCGCTTCTGGCCGGCGGCGGCCTGATTTACGGCGCATCCGGCCTTCTCGGCCGCCTGGGAGGTGTTGCGGAAGACGGCGCGCCCGTCCACGAGGTGGAGAAAGAGCTGATGCGCGTCACCGTCACGGCGGGAGGGGCGCTCCAGGCGATGCGCAGCCACGATGTGCAGAGCAGGGTGGAAGGCTCCACGCAGATACTGGATATCATACCGGAAGGCACGATCATCACCTCCGGGGACGTCGATGAAGGGGTCGTGCTGATGGAGCTGGATGCGTCGAATGCGCGGGAGAACCTCGAACAACAGAAGATAACCGTCCAGGACGCAAGCGCCTCATTAACGCAGGCGAGGGAGGACCATACCATACAGATCGAGCAGAACGAGAGCGATATCGCCCAGGCGGAACTCAGGGTAAGGTTCGCCCTGATGGAGCTGAAGCGATACCTGGGGGATGAGCTCGCCGCCCGCGCGGTGGACGGGGATATCGATTTTGAGGCCACCGGGTGGCATGACGATATCGGAGGGGCGGCGCTGCAGGCGCGGCGCAGCCTGGAGAACTCCGTCAGCCTGGCGGGGGAGGAGCTCTCGCGCACGGAGGAATCGCTGCACTGGACGCGTGAGCTGGTGGAGCGGGGCTACGTGAACCGCAACGAGCTTGTCGCCGATGAATTGCAGCACAGGCGCCGCACCGTGGAACAGGAGAGCGCCGAGGAGGACCTGGACCTCTTTCTGCGCTATACTCTCGTGAAAGAAGCTGAAGAAAGGCTCTCGGACTATATCGAAGCCAAACGCAACCTCGAACGCACCCGGGCGCGGGCGAGGAGCCGCCTGGCGCAGGCGGAGGCCAACCTGCGCTCCCGCGAATCCTCCTACAACCTGCAAAAAGAGAGGCTGGAGCGGCTGGAATCAATGATCGAGAACTCAACGGTGCGGGCCACGCGCCCCGGACTGGTGGTCTATGCCTCCACCACCGATCCCAGGCGCTTCAGGAGCGGCCCGGTCCAGGAAGGACTTTCCGTGCGTGAAGGCCAGACCATCCTGAGCATACCCGACCTGTCAACGCTGGCCGCCCGCGTGGAGGTGCCCGAGGCGCAGGCGCAGGTCGTACGGCCCGGCCAGCCGGCCGAGATCAGCATCGACGCCATGCCCGACGACAGCTGGCGGGGCGAAGTGCGCAGGATCAGCCCCATGGCCACACAGCAATGGGGGATGCGGGCGCTGACGGGGGGCGGCGCCGGATATGAAACGGATGTCGCCTTCACCGGTCTGGCCAACGAAGACGCCGAACTCAAACCGGGGATGAGCGCCACCGTAGAGATCGAAGTGGCACGCATCCCCGACGCGCTGAACGTCCCCATCCATGCGGTGCATACCCGGGACGGGCGCCGGATGTGCTGGGTGCTCGCGCCGGACGGTCCCGAACTGCGCGAGGTGGAACTCGGCTACTATACCGATACGCACGTGGAGGTCCGGCGGGGCCTGGAAGAAGGCGAGCGCGTGCTCCTGGCGCGGCCCGAACGCACGCCGCGCCACGTGCGTGTTGTGACCCTGCCCGAAAGGGATCCGGACGACGACCGGCCGCCGGCGATGGAACCGCCACCCCTGCCCGGGGAAGAAGCTCCGGATGCCGGCGGGGACGAGGAAACAGGCCGGGAGCCGGAGCAAATGCTGGAATCGCTCGATCCGGAGATCCGGCGGCGGATCGAGGAACGGCTGGAAGACCCGGATGCCAGGGAGCGGATCCTCGAGAACCTGCAGGATCCGGAGGCGCTCCGGCAAATGATCGAGAGGATGCAGAACCCCGGAAGCGGAGAGGGGAGGAGCGGGGACAGGAGGGGAGATGGAAGCGGGAGGGGGCGGCAATGAAAAACATCATCGAACTGCGCAACCTGTCCAAGCTGTACCGGATGGGCGATACCACCGTCAAGGCCCTGCAGAACGTTGACATGACGGTCGAGAGCGGAGAGATGGTCGCCGTTATGGGCCCTTCCGGATCGGGCAAAAGCACCATGCTGAACATGCTGGGATGCCTGGACCGCCCAACAACCGGCTCGTATCTGCTCGACGGCAAAGATGTCAGCGGTCTCGACGACGGCCGGCTCAGCGAGGTGCGGTGCAGTAAAATCGGATTCATCTTCCAGTCCTACAACCTGATCCCCCAGCTGAGCGTGGTGGAGAACATCGAGGTGCCCCTTTTCTACAAGGGCGTATCCGAACGGGAAAGCCGCAGCAGGGCGGTCGGGCTGGCACAACTCGTCGGTCTGGGACAAAGGCTCTGGCACCTGCCCGTCCAGCTCAGCGGCGGCGAACGCCAGCGGGTGGGCATCGCCAGGTCAATGGCCAACTCCCCCCTGATGCTGCTGGCCGACGAACCGACGGGGAACCTGGATTCAAAGACGGGCGCCGACATCCTCAAGCTGCTCAACGACCTGCACGACCACGGGGCGACGCTTGTGGTTGTCACACACGACCCCGACGTGGGCCACCAGTGCCAGAAGATCTACAACATGTCCGACGGAACCCTCACGCTTGGTAACGGATCGCGGAAGGAGGCCGGTTGATGCTGATTGAATTCAGGGCAAAACGGCTTTTTAAGATCGGTTTCAAAAGCCTCTGGCGCCATAAGATGCGCAGCGGACTGACCGTGCTCGGCATAACTTTCGGCGTCTGCTCGGTCATCGCCATGCTGGCCATAGGCCAGGGCGCGGGGCATGAAGCCCAGCAGCAGATCGCAGCGCTCGGGAGCCACAACATCATCATCCAGAGCGTCCCCCCCCCGCGGGACGAGGACGATGACGACTATGTCCTGGACTACGGGCTGCGTTACGTCGACGCCGAACGGATCAACGTCAACGTGCCCGACGTATCCGTCATCGCCCAGGCCCGGAAAGTCCGCGAGACAGCCACGCACGGCTCCCGCCGGATGGAGACCAGCATTGTGGGCACGTCGCCCTGGTATCCGGAGGTTGCCAACCTGCGGATCCGTGAAGGCCGTTTTTTCGGCCCGCAAGATATGCATTCGCGCGCCAATGTGTGCGTGATTGGACGCAAAGTCGCGGAGGTTCTTTTTCCCTTCGGCGGCGCGGTGGGAAATATTGTTCGTGCGGGAGATAAACGCTACCGCGTCGTGGGAGTGCTCAGCGGCGCCGGACGCGGCGAGGCCGAAGAGGTGGAAGTGCGGGGCGATCCCGACAGCGATATCTATATCCCCATGACGACGATGCAAAACCAGTTCGGGGACGTGTCCCTGAGCGGTTCCGGCGGAATGAGCGGCGAAAGGGTCGAACTGCACGAGATCATCGTGCGGGTCGACGAACTCGACTCCATACCGGTTGTGGAACGCATCATCGAACAGATACTCGTCCAGGGCCGCTCGCGCCGCGATTACGAGGTGATCGTCCCGTACCAGCTGCTTGAACAGGCGCGCCAAACCACGAGGATCTTCAGCATCGTGCTCGGTTCCATCGCCGCCATCAGCCTGGTGGTCGGCGGGATCGGTATCATGAACATCACCCTGGCGACGGTTATGGAACGCACCCGCGAGATCGGCATCCGGCGGGCGGTGGGAGCGAAAAAACGCCACATTGTGGAGCAGTTCCTGACCGAGACCGTTCTGCTTTCCCTTTGCGGCGGCGTGCTGGGGATTATTCTCGGGCTGAGCGCACCGTATTTCGTCACCTACTTTGCCGGCATGGAAACGATTGTCACCTGGTGGTCCCTCGTGCTGGCTTTCGGCATCAGCGGCCTTGTCGGGCTGCTCTCGGGCATATATCCGGCCTACCGTGCGGCGAACATGGACCCGATCGAAGCCCTCAGGCACGAGTAGTCCCCGCCTCGTTCTCGCCTTCCCGGTGGGACGACAATTCACAGCTCGGTAGGATTTGCTCACCGGACCAGGGCAGAAATAGTTGGACCAACCGACCAACAGTCGGTTCAGCCTCTTTACTATATCCTGCTCGGCATCTGTTAAGTGTTTCTGACATGTTATCTCATTTATCGCGTCCATTACCCTGACGACACGCTTTCGGGATGGTTTTGTACCGATATAACATCTTCCACTTTTCGGTGAGAAGCACCTTCCTAATGGAGTGCGGTGCGCAGCACGCTTTCACCGGCGCCGGGATCCGGAGACAAACGCTCAACACGACACCGGCGTTCGGAACGGCCGATGGCGCGCATCCGCCATCCCCACACCGGCCGCCGGCCGGACAGTTGAGTGAATGACGAAAAAACGGTAGAATGTTCCATGGATGGTTCAGGGAAGATGTTCACAGTCGCCCGGTTTTCTGCAGTCCGGAGGAGTTCAATGTTGTGATCGCAATCGTATCCGATTTACACGCCAATCTGGAAGCCACCCGCGCCGTTATGGCGGACATCGCGGAGCACAACGCAGAGGATATTATCTGCCTCGGCGATATCATCGGCTACGGCCCCAATCCTCTTGAGTGCATTGACATTGCCATGGATTTCAAGGTGACTCTGCAGGGAAACCACGAAAAAGCGGCGCTGGTCAATCTGGACGGGGCAAATTTCAACACGATCGCGAGAGGGGCGATCGAGTGGACCCGCAAACAACTCGACATGCTTGACCCCGGGATGCGGGCAGCCAACGGGCGCCGCTGGGATTTTCTGGGGGAGTTGGATGAAATCTGCAACGATAACGGCAGGACGTTCGTCCACGGCACGCCACGTTTTCCGACGATTGAATACCTGTATGAAGACGACATTCGCTTCCCGAAAAAACTGGGGCCGATTTTTGAACTCGTTGATCACGTCTGTTTCACCGGACATACGCATATCCCGGGCATATGGACCGAAGACATGGTGTTCATCCCCCCCGTGGAAGCCGACTACCGTTACAGGCTGACGAAAAAAAAGACGATTGTCAACGTCGGCAGCGTCGGCCAGCCCCGCGACGGAGACATACGCGCCAGTTATATACTGCTGGAAGAGGACAGGATCTTCTTCAGGAGGGTGCCATATCCGGTGGAAGAGACGTTCAGAAAAATACAAGCCGTTCCGGAACTGGATCCCGCCCTTGCAAGGCGGTTAACGGTGGCGCGGTAAACGACATTTGAGCGGAAGCGCGCTGCCTGACGTTTTGGATTTTCTGCAAACCCGGAAGAGAACCGAATTTTTTATATGGACAAGAAAACTTTCATACAATTTATAATGATCAGCATCATGGTCATCGTGGGCTGGAACATGCTCAACCGTGCGTTCGGTCCGGCCGCTCCTCCGCCCGAGAGGGAGGAGGAACCCATCGACGAGGTCGACCCCCCCGCCGTTGAAGAAGAAGAGGTGGAGGAGCCCGAGGTCGTCGAACGCGAGGTCGATGACGAGATCGAACTGGGGAACGAACGGATCGCGACGCAGTGGAGCAACCGCGGCGCCGGGCTCAGGAGCCTCCGGCTGCTGGATTACAGGGCGCCGTATTATGAGGAGATGGACGACGGCCCCCCCCGCCGGCCGACCCTCGAGCTGCTGCGGGAGATTCAGGACGGTCTCTACAGCGACGTGATCGAAAGCATCGTCTTCATAACGGAAACCCCGGAGGGGCGCAGCTCCCGTACGGTGCGTTTGGACAATCATGTCTATGAAGTGGAGAGCCGTTCTGCTGAGCGCATCGTGTTCCGCACGGAAGTGGCCGGGAAGCTGGAGATAAGAAAAACCGTCAGCATCGAACCGCAGGATTATCATTACACCGCACGGCTGCAGTTCAGCAACCTGACCGAAGAGGATTTCGAATTCGAGTACCGATTGAGAACCGCCGCGGGCATCGAAAGAGAACTTCTTCAAACGCGCTATCTTGCTTCCGCAGTAGCCGTCCGGGGCGGCAGAAATATGGACATTGACCTGACGGTCCCGGACGATATCGAAGACGATCAGTTCAACCGATCCACCAATATCGCCTGGGCCGGGATGGTGAGCCAGTATTTTGTTGCCATGCTCTGGCCGGACTCCCCGGAGTGGATACGGAAGGTGGAATCGCGCCGGATCACCGAGAGCGGTATAGCGGAAGGAACGGGACGCTGGCGCGAGTTGCGGAACGAAGAGGGCGGCCCCGGTGACCTGTCATCACTGGCAAGAGACAACCCCAATGCTACCAATGTGATATACACACACTCCGCTACCATACCCGCCGGCGGCAGCCTGGAGGATCGCACCTACAAGTTCGTTGCGGTGCCAATACTCAAAGAGGCGCTCGATGCATATGCCCCCGGACTGGCGTCGGACCTCAGGGCCGGCAGAATGCCGTTTTTTACAGTCATCCTGTCACTGGGGACGATTGGCATCCTCGCGCCGGTGATGGTATGGATATTGGATGTTTTTCATCTTATAATTCCCAATTACGGGGTGGCGATCATACTGTTAACGCTGCTGATTCGCGGTGCTCTGCACCCCCTGACACGTTCGAGTCAGATGAGTATGCATAAGATGAAAAAATTGCAGCCCAAGCTGCAGGAGTTGATGCAAAAACATGGCGAAGACCGGCAGACAATGGCTCAGGAACAATGGAAGCTCTACTCCAAGTACGGCGTGCATCCGCTGAAGGGGTGTTTCCCCATGCTGCTGCAGATGCCGGTTTTTCTGGCCCTGTTCAAAACGCTCAGAACGTCGGTGCAACTGAGGCAGGCGGTATTTATTCCCGGCTGGATCACCGACCTGAGCCGGCCCGATACGGTCTGGCAGATGCCCTTTTCAATTCCTGTGCTGGGAAATGATCTGAATATCCTGCCGTTCATCATGGTGGGAGCATGGATGCTGAACCAGCAACTGACCCCCACGCCGGCCGACCCGAAGGCACAGCAGCAGCAGAAGATCATGAAATGGCTGCCGGTGCTCTTTGCCTTTATGTTCTATAACTTTGCCAGCGGATTGCTCCTGTATATCACCTGCAGCAGCGCCGTCGGCGCGGTCGAACACTGGCTGATACGCAAGAAGGCCGCCGGTATCGAACTTACGCCGGTCGACCGGGGGAAAAAGTCGAGCTCCCGCTCAACGAAAGGGACTTCCGGAAGAAGGACGGAGGGCGGCCACAACAAGAAAAGGGATAAAAAAGGATGGCTGCAACGCCTTGTCGATGCCGAGGAAACCAGGAAAACAAACAGCCAAAAGTTGCAGAGCAGCAAAAAGAGAAAGCAGAACAAGAAATAGGCGTTTGTCCAATGTTTTCACGCACCGTCATCGAAAAGATTCCGGAGGTAAAATGAGCAAGAAAGAGAAGGATGGTGCCGTCCAGAGTATTGACAGCGAGCTGGCGGCATTGAAAGAACAGATACTGTCTTTGGCGGGAATTGTGGAATCGGTCTTTGCGGAATCCATTATCGCTTTAATAGACACCGATTCCGAAGCGGCCCACGAGGCGCAACTGGAGGATTACAGGGCGCACCAGGTCTGGCTGCGTGCCGATTCACTCGCGGTGGATCTGCTCTCGACCGGTGAACTCCGGTTGCAGGACGTGCACATGGTATGCGCCATGTCCCATATAGCACTGAACCTGAAGCGTATGGCCGATAAGGGGATGAAAATAGCAAATTTGATCAACGCCTGCCCCCTCAACTCTTTGCCGTCCGGTATCTGCAGCGACACTTTGCCCCGGATGACCAACATAACTCAAACAATGTTCAGCAACAGCATTGAAGCCTTCATCAACCACGATCCGGCGGAGGCGAACGGACTGCATCCGCTGTACAACGAAGTGCATCGCACCGCCGTACAGTTGCATGAAGGCGTGAACGAGGAGTTGCAATCGCAAAAAAACTTCCCCCTGGAAGCGGGGACAGCGCTGATCGTCATCGGCAGCTGCATCGAAGATATAGCGGAGTTCGCTCTGGACAACGGCACCTGTATTGCACGGCTTTATCCCGATAACAATCACCACAATTCCAACGACCTCGACGGCGAGCGGGAATAGGAGC
>PUMZ01000115.1 GCA_003551565.1 Candidatus Brocadiaceae bacterium
CCGACGCAGCGTTTGGGATGGGCTCTGAGGTCCCTGCGCGGATCCAGGTTGACCTGCAGTTCCATCGCTTCCCAGGTCAGCGGCGGCGTCGCCGCCCAGCCCTCTTTATCGCCGGCTTGCAGCGAGGCGAAGCCGTCCGGGCGCAGCAGTGCCAGGCTGATGGCGCCGTGGTTCAGCGGATACGGCAATGCATGGGCGGCGCTGCGGCCGGAATAGTAGCACCATAATTGATGGTGATGCCGGATAACACCGTTCGACAGCATACTCACCCAATGGCTGTCGAATCGACCTTCGGGGCCGAGTTCGAGGAAAGCCTTCCGTCGCCGGGCGCGCTGCCAGAGATGAGTGTCCCGGCTGAAGACCAGCTCAGTGTCAACCACATCCGGCGAGTCGAAATGGCGCTCCATGAAACCCAGGTACATGCTTTCGTAGGGGAAGGCTTGCAGCGAGTAGATATCGGTATCGGTCGAATCTTCAATGTCCTGTTTCAGAACCAGTTCCGGTTTCGACCAGTGAACCAGGTCTTCGCTTTCGGTCCGATGCACGATGCGGCTGTTGTAAAGCTCGCGGTGCGGGTTGTCGGCGGAAGCGGGCGGCCGGGCGAAAACGACGAACCTGCCGTTCACCCTGGCGGGCATGGCGTTGTTGCGGTCGCTCCAGCCGGGGAGGATGTAACCGGGCTGCTGATCCCAGTGGATCCCGTCCCGGCTGCGGGCCGCCCACAGCCCATGGCAGCCGGGGGCGTTCTGCCAGTAGATCGCTTTGAGCGGCCATTCGGAGTCTTCCGCATCCTCAATGACCGAAATGCAGTCAACTCTGCCCGGCGCAGGCGCTTTCATACAGATATTGTTTTTGGTCGAACCATTGAATTCATGAATGCCCAGTTCCGGCTTTTCGAAATGGATGCCGTCCTCGCTGCGGGCGTAGCATACCAGCATCGGCAGCAGCCGTGACCAATTGGTGTACCAGAGGTGAAAGCAGCCGTCCCGATACAGGATCGTGCCGTAGGCGATGCAGGCGTTTTCCTCCCAGGGCCGGTCGGCCCGGAGCAGCGGTTCCGGGTAGCGGCGCGGCTGATGAAAGCAGCGCTGCATGCGGATACTGTCGGCGACCCAGCGGTCATCTATGAACAGTTGAGATTCCTGCGGGTTGAGTTTCTCAGTCATGACAATCTCCCAATAATATTCGGTTTCTTCATGGTTTATCCCTTACGATCAACCAGATCAGAACTGTTTTCACACACTATCTATCAACAGTTTAAGAGTATTGTACCGCAGTGCGATTTCATCTTCGACCGATTCGCCACTGTATGTCTTCGCGAAAAGAGTGCGTGAGTTCTTTTCCGCAACATCAACGCGTTGCCGCAAGTCCCCGCGCCGACCTGGCGGAGCACCGTCGATCACCGCCGGCATGGCACGGCAGTAAAGTTCCAGCAGAACGGTTCCCTCGATCCAGAATTCCAGGGTGTAACGATTCGTTGAATTATTGTGAATTGCATTCTTGAGAAGTGTGGCGGCCTCACGCAGGTCGGTCTGTCGCCGCCGCAACTCTTCGATGGTGAAAGGCGTCATCCGCGAGAACGGTTTCTTCGGAACTTCAGACAGCGCGTCCATGACCACCCGGCGCGGATCCATGCCGGCTTTTAAATGTTCCGCCGCTCGCAGCAGTTGTTTTGCTTCGGTCATCGGAGTTTTTTCCGACAACCAGTCAATCAGCCGGGCCGCGTCTTCTTCCGGGAATATATCTTCAAATGCCGATTCGGGAATGAGATATAGCCTGGGCCGATCATCCGGATCGCGGCATACCGCCTGCGTTGCGGCCACGGCGCCCGGCCAGGCGGTTTCCGGATGGGCATGACGCACAGCCCAGCCGGTCATCAGGATGCCCTGCCGCCGCTGCCGTGCCTTCTCGGAGAAATGAAAGGCGTTCAGGGCGTGCTTGCGCGGGTTGGCGATGCCGATATTGTCGCCGGAGGCCCGGTTGGCCGGACAGCAGAGCACGTCGAACCCTTTGTCCACCAGCAGGTCGGTGTAGAAAAAACCAGGCAGGGTGTTTTGATTTTCGAATTCCGCATCCCGCACATAGCGGTCGAGAAAGGGGCGGGGGTTGCGCCGGTAATCGTCGGCCGTGACGAAACAATTGCCGTCCTCGCCCCACAACCTTTTAATCCGGGTCCGCCGGCCCGTGACATGATATTCCCAGTCGGCGATGACCGCTTTGCGGGGAAAGTTTTCCAGCAGCCGCGGGTCGGAAGAGACGATATCGCCCCAGACAATCGGGCGCAGGTTGAATCCGGTCACCTTCTCGATCATCGTCGTCATGTGGCGCAGGTACAGTTCCTCGACGCCGTGCCGGCTGACGAAATCCGCGGCCCGTCCCCGGCCGATGCCGCGCGGTTCATCGCCGCCGATATGGATGAAGCGTTCCGGCCGGAATGCGGATATAAGGCATTGAATCTGCTGATTCAGAATTTGGGCGACTTCGGCGGAAAGCGGATTATAGACGCGGTCGTTGTCCGGGTTTTCCCGCAGGTGCATGTATTGGCGGTGTTTGAGCACATATTCGGCATGGCCCAGTGTCTGGACCATGGGAATAAGCTCGAAGCCCCGGCCGCGCAGCGAGTCGGCGACCTCCTGCCAGGCTTCCACACTCCAGGCGTCCGGATTGGCGAGCGATTCGTGGCCGGGATAGATCAGTTTGTCCTCGACCTCTATCAGCAGCGAGTTATAGCCCACACTCGCCAGCCTGTCGGCGAAGGATTCGAGATAATCCCGCCGCCACATGGCGCGTTTAAGATCGATATGATAGGTCAGCATGTTTTCGGTCTTTTCCATTTATCTTTTCCCCTTACTCCAGTACGGATATCCGTGCTGAAAATCTGTTTAATCAAAACAAATGCCCTGCTGTTCAAACTGACGGATCAGTGTTTCCGGTACGGGCGGTTCTTCGAACCTTGATCTTCCTAAGAATTGTTCAGAGGGGTTCTTGGCATGCCCGCAGTCCGATCCACCGCTTATCAGGCATCCTTTATGTTCGGCAAACCCGATCAGTTCTCTGCCTGCTTCAGCCTCCTTAAAATTGGCCCAATGATAAACTTCAACACCATCGGTCCCTTCTGAAAGCAACTGTTCGGTCAATCGCATTTGAGCCTGGATGTCTCCCGGATAATACTTTCCCGGATGGGCCAGAAGTAGAACGCCTCCGGCCTGATGAACGGCTTCACGGGCCTCATGATATTTGCAAAAACTAATTTTATGACGAGAATTTTCCAGCTCCCGGCGTGCCTCATTGGAGGCCTTTTCATGCATTTCAGAGAAACCATCCAGACCGCCGCGGTATTCTACCAGATGTCGCACCACCCGTTCAGACAAAATGGGGAGCGGATGTGTCGGGTATCTTGCCGGCAAGTGTTCTTTTAATTCCTCACGTGACCAGGGGAAACCCTTTTGCAAAAGTTCCCTTAAATAAATTTCGAAACGGTATTTATAGACCTGGAAATTCCTTGTCGCCAATTCATGGAGTGCGTGGCAGCGCCAGTCAACGCCCAGTCCCAGGAAATGATAACTTTTTTCGCCGTAATATGCGTCCAGTTCAATTCCCGGAATAAAAATAATTCCCCGTTGTTTGGCTCGTATTGCCCCCCTTTCAACACCGTCGAGACTGTTGTGGTCCGTTATCGCCAGGGCGACAACATGTTTTTCGGCGGCGGTATCAATCAGTTCTTCGGGCGTTCCGAAAGAATCGATCGAAAACATAGTATGACAATGCAAATCGATACTCATCGTTGTTTTCACTGAAAAAGTTAAGTTGTCATCACACTGGTGAATTCCCCGCTAAACCAGAATGAATAGAGATCGGCCTTTCGGAGATAGAACTGGAGACGTATCTGTTTTCCCTTGAGTCGCGAAATATCGCTGCCGCCCTCCCAACAGAGAACTCCATCCTGCGTATCTTCTGATAACGGCACACTCGTATTGGAAGCCGCGGCAATCCTTGCGGCACAACGCTCGCATTCGACAGCTGTAAAACGTCGCGGATAATACTCCCCCAACGAAAATCCGGGGATAGCATACCTTGTGTCAGCATTGCGAATCTCGGCCCGATATTCACGATGTTGTTCCTTTTCCTGCTTAGCTCTGAATAACCATCCCACCGGTGCAGGAACCGGTGGTGATGCTGCGTGGTATATTGAGGACGCACCCAGTTTATTTCTTTTCTCCGAATTGAAATGCGTACAGTTTGCAGTCGTTCATGACGAAGCGCAGCCGCACCGGGCGGCCGGCCAGGGCGCCGACGTTGTCGCCGCCGGTCCAGCGCGCGGGCATGGCGATCGAGTTGCCGTTGAGCGGCCGGGCGTCGGCCAGCATGTGGCCGGGGATCGCAATCCCGGCCTCGTCCTGAATCTCGACCTTCACTTCGCCTCCCCCGCTGGTGTCCACGTTCAGCAGCAGGCGTTCGCCCGCAAAGACCAGGGGCGGCGTGGTCAGTTCCCCGCCGGTGTATTCGGCGTCGGCCGAGACGAAGCCGTCGAGGCGCATGACGGCGCGGGAGATGGCGTCTTTGGGTTCGGACGCGGCCGGATCGAGAATCTTCTCCCCGTTACGTTCTGCACCGCCATGCTCAAGGTTGCTTCCCTGATAGTAAAGCCACAGTTCCTGGCCCATCGGGATCGGACAGGCCATCTCGTGCACCAGACGAGAATCGAATCGACCTTCCGGACCGAGGCGGATGAACGGTGCGCGATCGCCGAGCCATTCGAATTTCTTGCCGTCGGCACTGACCAACAGCCGGATATCGTTGGCATTCGGGCCCAGCCCGTAGCCTGAGACAAGCGAAATGCCCTCGGCGCTCCGGTCGTACCAGTGCCAGTAACAGGTAACGAGCATAAACCAGAGGCCGTGCTCGTCCGGGTAGCGGAAGACGGTGGCGAAGTTGTAATCCACCGGCGGCTGGTCGGGCAGGTCAACCGTGTGCGCCGCCAGGTCGGTATCGTCGTGGGTCAGTACCAGCGTTTCGTTGTCCCAGTTGACCAGATCGTCGGACTCCAGGCGCCGCACCGCCCGGTGCAGCCGATACCGTCCTGAGCCTTTCGGCGTCTGGTGTTCGGCCATGAACACGAGGCGGGTGAACATCACGTAGCGCCCCAGTTCGACCTCCCAGTGGATGTTGGTGCGACCGTCCACCTTGGCGCTGCCGGTGATGGACGAGGGTAGCGTCACCCGGTGTGTCTCCTGCCAGTGGATACCGTCCGGCGACCCGTAAAACGGGATGTATCCCTGGCCGTTGCCCTGACTGCGGTAGCGGCACTCCGGGGGCGCGTTGGGATCGAGCCAGACATGCCCGCCCTGGACGTAGCCGGGGATGACGACGTTGTTGTCCCGGCTGCCGTAGAACTCGTGCAGGCCAAGTTCGGGTTTGGTGAAATGCACGCCGTCATCCGACTCGGCATAGAGGACCGATTGCCCCGCGCCGCTTTGGTTGCACCATGGTTCGTACTGGTGACCGAACTGGTACCAGAGGCGAAACTTACCGTCCTCGCGCCGGATCGTGCTGTAGCCGCCGATCTTGCTGCCGGGCTTCTGTTCCCACCAGGTGTCGCGGGTTACATTCTCCTTGCCCGTCTGGTGGGGTGGGTTCATGGTCAGGCGCACGCCGCGACTGGAATCGACCAGTCGCCGGTCGGCGAACAGTTGCCTGCGGGGTCCGATATTCAAGGTGTTGTTCATGGTCATTGCTCCGTTTAGATATGATTAAAGACTTGCGCCATATTGGTTTTCCATTCGTCTTTTCCGTCGGTATTTGAACACTGACATAAGATTTGATTCTTTCAGCCTGACTCCGGAAAGATATCCAGGGCCAGATGGCGGAAATTTTTGACTCGATAGCACATGACTGTATCCGCATCGAACAACGCCCGTCCGGGCTGAGTGATGCCGTTGGCTACGATCAGCAGGTCATCGCCGGCGACGGCGGCATGTCCGAAGCCGACCGATTCCCTCCGGCTTTTGCGCATGGCCACGCACCCGGCCTGAAACCAGTTGAGTGTGTCCAGACTGTAGAGCAGCACCAGGATACGCCGTTCCGATATTCCAGTTGTCGGTAAATACGGTAAATACCGTGGTTGAGCGGGCAGGATAGCCAGGTTCCAGTAAAGATGCGAAGGCGCGTCGTAAAAGATATGGAATTTCTGCTGAGCACCGGGGATTGGATGAAACTGTCCGAATCGATACCGCAGCCTCTCACCGTCGTCCTCAAGATCGCCAATGGCGCAAAGGCCGCTGACGTTAGTTCGATCGATCTTGGTGCGGTGCAGGACGAACAGATTCCCCTGACACTCCACAACGTTCGGTTCGAGCATCTGGTCTTCCTGTATGGGCGACAGGGCGCGGCTGATGCCGGGGGGCGTACCGGGGTATTGAAGCGGCTCGGAAAAGCGCCAGGCTTTCGGCGACATCGGATCGTCGGAAAGATCACCCGCCACGGCGATCGAGCCCTTCCAGCGGCCGCCGTCGGGAGCGGGGACACCGAAGGCGCAATAGATTTTTTCCGGCTTGCGGACATAACCGGCGGCCTGATTATAGAAACGACCGTCGGCCAGCGGCACCGGCTCGCTCCAGGAGGTGCCGGCGTCCTCCGATCGCCGAATAAACAGACCGTTGCGGTCAACCGGATTACCGAGCTGGTAGACGTTTTTTTCATGTTCAAACATGATCCC
>PUMZ01000394.1 GCA_003551565.1 Candidatus Brocadiaceae bacterium
AATCATCGCCGCCCTTTGTTCTCCGGGCATAATCTCTCGGGGCACACCCACCGTCATGCCTTCATATTGCATAAGTCAGCTCCCTTGATTATTGATTTTACAATTGATACGTTAGTATAACTCTGGGGGCGGTGCAATGCAAATTGCGGCGGCAGGGAAAGGTCAATCAGTCAGTTAAAGATCGGCTGAATGCCGTGGTTGAATACGTCCGCCGCTACGGGGGGGGGAAGCCGGCGATGTAAGGGCGATTGAGCAGACCGGCATTTTGTGATAGAATACCGGTTCATCGAAGATTGTTCCGCTTTTTGCCGGAGAACTTCAGGGCCCCGGGCCGGATTTTACAGGAGGTGATGATATGGATAAGGGGGTTTCGCGCAATATTGTGATGGGGATAAGCGGGTCGATTGCGGCTTACAAGGCATGCACTGTGATGCGGCGACTGATCACGCGCGGTTGCGAGGTTCGGGTGGTGATGACGGAGGCCTCGCAAAGACTGGTCGGTCCTTCCACATTCCGCTCGCTCTCCGGCCATCCGGTGACCACTTCTCTGTGGGTGCCCGAACACCAGGCGGAGCTGGTCCATATCGAGTTGGCCGGGTGGGCGGATGTGCTGGCGGTTGTGCCTGCCACGGCGAATATTATCGGCAAGTTCGCATGCGGCCTTGCCGACTGCATCCTCAGCACTTTATGGCTGGCGTACGACGGCGCCAAACTGATCGCTCCGGCCATGAACGACAGGATGTGGGCCAATGCGGCGGTGCGGCGCAATATCGAAGAGTTGGAAAACGGGCAGGGCGTCCATCGCGTCGGGCCGGTCGCCGGCCGGCTGGCCAGCGGTAAGGAAGGCGATGCGGGCCGTCTGGCGCCGGTGGATAAGATCGCCGGAGAGATTTATCAGCTGCTTTCGTAACGTGCCGACTGACAGTAACTCCCCGTTGAACCACGTTGCGAGCGCCGGGGAGAAGAATTACAGATTCAATGGAAGATCGCTCTATGCCTCCCGCCGAGAATGCAAGCCGGAGAACGAAAATCGTCGCCACACTCGGACCTGCATCCGAGCGGCCCGGGCAGGTCTCCGGGCTCATCACGGCCGGTGTCAATGTTTTCCGCCTGAACTTCTCGCATGGAACGCACCGGTGGCAGAAGGAAACGATTGGAACCATCCGCCGCCAGGGGGCCGCGCTCGATGCGCCTGTGGCAATCATGCAGGATTTGCAGGGACCGCGTTTGCGCACCGGGCGGCTCAAAGGAGGAGAGAGCGTCGAGCTCCGTCACGACGCCCGCCTCAGCATCACTCCGGGCGATTTCGCGGGGACGGCCGAACGTATCGCCACCGATTACAAAAGCTTACACTGCGACACCAACCCGGGAAGCCGGATCCTGCTCAGCGACGGCCTGATCGAACTGGAAGTCATCGGCATCTCCGGCCGGGACGTGCGCTGCCGGGTCGTCTCCGGCGGGCTGCTGCGCGAGAACCAGGGCATTAACCTGCCCGGGGCCGAGTTGTCCATATCCCCCCCGACCGAAAAAGACCTGAAAGACCTGAGGCTCGGTATCGACTGCGGGGTCGATTATGTGGCAATGAGTTTTGTTAGCCGGGCCGCGGAATTGCAGAAACTGCGCAAGGAGATCGAACGACACGCCGCACCCGATCCGCCGTCGATCGTGGCCAAGATCGAACGCCCCCGGGCCGTGGAGAACCTCCCGGCGATACTGCAAGCGGCCGATGCCGTCATGGTCGCTCGCGGCGACCTGGGGATCGAGATGAATCCCGAAGAGGTGCCGGCCCTGCAAAAGCATATCATAAGATCGGCGAACAAAAGCGCAATACCGGTGATAACCGCCACACAGATGCTGGATTCGATGATCGAAAACCCGCGGCCGACCAGGGCCGAAACCAGCGATGTGGCCAATGCAATACTGGACGGATCCGACGCCGTCATGCTCAGCGGGGAGACGGCCATAGGAAAGTTCCCCGTTGAGACGGCGGAGATGATGGCTAAAATTGCTCTCCGGGCCGAAGCCATCCCGACCGATATGCCGCCGGGAAGCAATACGATCGCACCGGACGGGATAGAAGATGCCGGCCATACAGCGTCTCTGGCCGGGGCAGCCTGCAGGGTGGCGCAGGATGTCGGAGCGAAAGCGATAGCGGCCTTCACCATGACCGGCGCCACCGCCCGCTTTGTCGCACAGCGGCGCTTGTCGCCGCCGATTTACGCCCTGACCCCCGTCGAGGCCACCCACCGGCGCCTGGCCCTTGTCTGGGGCGTCATACCGATCATGTTCCCCTTGCTGGAGAATACCGACGACATGATATCCATGGGAAAGGAAGTGATGCTGCGGGAAGGCATAGCCGGAACGGGCGATACAATCGTCTGTATCGCCGGCCCTTCAACGAGAACGGCGGGGGGAACCGATATGCTGAAGCTGCTGCATTTTTGAGTCCCCGCCGATCTTGCAAAGGGGTGTATTCACGGAACCGCACCACGGAGATGCATCCGCTTACTTGCCTTTTCCCCCATCATATAATATACTCTTTTTTCCCGTGAACAGGATCGGCCGCGCCCTGATATACGTTGGCAGGATCATCAACATGCCTTTCCCTTTTACACCCGAACAAAACAATGCCACATAATGCACATGTTTCGATTACCCTTCCCGACGGTACCGTCAGAGGATGCGAGAAGGGCGTCACCCCGCTGAAAATAGCCGAAGGCATCGGCCCGGGACTCGCCCGGGATGCCGTGGCGGCCGCAATCGACGGCGCCGCCGCCGACCTGACCGTTCCGCTCCGGCAGGATTGCAGGCTGGAGATCATCACGATCGACAGCACCGAAGGCCTGGAAACCCTGCGTCACAGCACCGCCCACGTCATGGCTCTGGCCGTGCAGCGCCTCTACGACGATGTCCGGTTCGGAATCGGCCCGGCCATTGAGAACGGTTTTTATTACGACTTCGACCTGGATGCCGCCATATCCAGCGACGATCTCACGAAGATCGAAGAGGAGATGGAACGTATTATTGACGAAGCCATACCGTTCGAACGCGAGAAGCTGACCCGCTCCGCCGCCGCCGATCTTTTCGAATCGCTCGGACAGACCTACAAGCAGGAACTGCTGGAGGAGATCGAGGATCGGCATGTCACCATCTACCGTACGGGCGGGTTTGTGGACCTGTGCCGGGGGCCGCATATTACGGATACGTCGGGTCTGCGACATTTCAAACTGCTGAACGTGGCGGGGGCGTACTGGCGCGGTCTGGCCACCAATGCGCAGATGCAGCGTATCTACGGCGCCGCTTTCGCGGGGAAGGACGATTTGAAAAAGTATCTCCACCGACTGCGGGAAGCCGAAAAACGCGACCACCGGCGCATCGGCAAGGAGCTCGACCTTTTCAGCATGGACGAAGAAATCGGCCGGGGCCTGGTGCTGTGGCATCCCGGGGGCGCCCTGATCCGCGAGAACATCGAACAGTACTGGAAGAGCGAACACCGGCGCAGGGGCTATGATTTCGTCCGCACCCCGCATTTGGCCTCCGAACAGGTCTATCGCCGCAGCGGGCATATCCCACAGTACGAGGAGATGATGTATGCCCCGCTCGAGATCGAGGGCGAACGCTACCGCGTCAAGCCCATGAACTGTCCCGGCCACATAAAAATTTTCCAGTCCCGCATGCGTTCCTACCGCGAGCTGCCCATCCGGTATGCCGAGCTGGGGACCGTCTACAGGTTCGAGATGAGCGGCGCCCTGCACGGGATGCTCCGCGTGCGCGGGTTCACGCAGGACGATGCGCATATTTTCTGCACCCCCCAGCAGCTTCCCGGCGAAGTCGAAGCACTCCTGGGGCTTGTCGATGAGATGATGGGAACGTTCGGCTATCATTACAGGGCCTACCTGGCCACACGTCCGGAGGTCTCACTGCAGACCGCCTCCGACGGGGAATGGGAGCGTGCCACGGAGGCGCTGCGGGAAGGGCTTGAGCGCTACGGGATGCAATACGAGGTCGAGGAGGGGGAAGGTACCTTTTACGCGCCCAAGATCGATGTGAAACTCTTCGACGCCCTCGGCCGCCAGTGGCAGGGGCCGACGGTCCAGGTGGATCTGAACCTGCCCAAACGGTTCGGGGTCGAATATATCGGCGACGACGGCAGGGAACATGAATGCATCATCGTTCACCGGGCCATCCTGGGGTCGCTGGAAAGGTTCGTCGGCGGGCTGATCGAACATTTCGGGGGCTGGTTCCCGCTCTGGCTCGCCCCCGAGCAGGTACGGTTGCTGCCGATCACCGACGCACATCATCAGTACGCCCGCCGGGTTCGCGATACTTTGCAGGCCGAAGGCATACGCGCTTCAAGCGATGAACGCAACGAGAAGACCGGATACAAGGTCCGCAGCGGCACGAAAGACAAGGTGCCTTACCTGTTGATAGTGGGCGAGAGGGAGGTGGAATCGGACACCGTCAGTATCAGGAGCCACGACCGCGGCGATGAGGGCGCTGCAACCGTGGAGGAACTCACCGGACGCCTCCTGTCCGAGATCGGGGAGAAATCGCTGCCGGAGACATTCAATCCTGACGGGACGGAGACCGGATGATCATGGACGATATGCCCGACATCCTGCAGCGGATATGCGCCGACAAGCGCCGGGAAATCGAGGGGATCGCCAAAGCCGGGCGGGAGGAGCTCGGGAAAAGCGCCCGCGACGCCCCCCCCGTACGGGGCTTTATCGATGCGCTCTCCGGCGGCGATACGGTGGCCGTGATAGCGGAAGTGAAAAAGGCATCGCCCTCGGCCGGAATCATAAGGCGGGATTTTGACCCGGCCGCTCTCGCGCGCGCTTATCTGCACGGAGGGGCGCGTTGCATAAGCGTGCTGACCGACAGAAAGTATTTTTCAGGGGAACTGAGCCACCTTCAGCAAGTCCGCAAAGCGACAACGGCGCCGGTGCTGAGGAAAGACTTCATCCTCGATGAGATTCAGATCGTTCAGTCACGCGCCTGCGGGGTCGATTGCGTGCTGCTTATTGCCGCGGCCCTTGACGATAAGGAGCTCGTATATCTTACGGATTGCGCGCGGCGGTGGGGGCTGGATGCGCTGGTGGAGGTCCACACGGCCTCCGAGATGCAAAGGGCCATAGCGGCGCGGGCGCCGCTTATCGGGATAAACAACCGCAACCTGCATACCTTCGAGGTCGACCTGTCCACCACGGAGGAACTTGCCCCGCTGGCGCCGCGGGGAACCATCCTGGTCGGTGAGAGCGGAATAAATACGCGGGAAGATATCGAACGCCTGGCCCGCAGCGGAATCGCGGCGGTTCTGGTCGGAGAAGCGCTGATGCGCGCACCCGATACGGTGAAAGCGACGAGCGCATTGTGCAATGTGGAAAAAAGACAACCTTTACCCGAGGTTCACCGTGATGAAAGAGAAATGGAAAGAAAAGCAAAGAAGTGATAAGTTTTACATTATTTTGACTCTTCTTATCCGTATCTCACTCCTGGCAGCGATAGCGGGATCGGTCTATGAGGTGGTGATATGGCAGACGGGATGGATAACACTGTTTGTAAGTTCTTTATCTTTTCTCCTTACTTTTTTGCCCTATCTCATACAGCAAACGTACAAAATAAGGCTGCCGGGCGAGATCCAGATCATCATCGTGTTGTTCATCTATGCGGCGCTTTTCCTCGGAATGGCCAGGGAATGGTATCACAGATTCTGGTGGTGGGACTCGCTGATGCACGGATTCTCGGGCGTTGCGCTGGGATTTGCGGGTTTTTTGATCCTGTATGTCCTGTACAAAAGCGCAAAACTACAGGCCAGCTTTTTTCTCATCGCGCTGTTTTCGTTCTGCTTCGCTGTTGCGTTGGGAGCGATCTGGGAGATCTTTGAGTTTGCGATGGATTCGCTGTTCGGAGATGACATGCAGCGGGCCCGCTATACAATCGAATATATGCAGGAGCATGGATACGAAGACACAAGGTTTGCCATTTACGATACCATGTGGGACATGATCCTCAACAGCGCTGGCGCTTTCATTGCATCGCTTTGCGGCTACATTTACCTGAAGAAAGGTGAAATATTTCTTTTCGATCGGCTGATACGGAAATTCGAACAGGTGAACCCGGAATTGTTCTTTTCCGGGCAAGGGGATAACGGCGAGTGCGACGAAGATTGATCTGCCTGCACCGGACGTCACGTTGTTCTTTCCACGAACTTTTTTCATGCCGTTCAGAACGTCGCATGCGGTAGTTCGTTATTGAATCCCAACATTTCCTCGCATATTGCGGAGACCCTCGCTGATTTTTCGGCGATGCGCGGGGAGAGGAAGACGAAAAACTTCCACAACGCCCGGTGACCCCGGCTCAGCACCCGGATCTCGTCGGAATTGAGGTCGCAGAAGCGTTGAACGCCTTGCGGACCGCAGATGACCGGCATCTGTGCCTCTTTCAGCGCCATCTCTCCAGAAGGGCAATAGATCGCCACCTCGTGCGGGGCGGCTCCGGCCTGTTCCGCGATCTGCGACTCCAGCTTCTGCCGGGAGCCCTGCTCGTTGTGGTGGTAGCGGCGCTCGAGGGCCGCGACGTTCTCTTCCCCGATCCGG
>PUMZ01000250.1 GCA_003551565.1 Candidatus Brocadiaceae bacterium
CGCACAGACGGCAGATCGTCTGCGGGCACCTGAAGCCTTCGGACGTTTACATTTCCACCGACTCCGCCGGAGACTGCGTCGTAAAAGTTATGTTCGTCGACATGGACGTCGATGCGCGCACTGCGGCCTGTTCCCTTTTCGGCGAAAGCTACGGCATACCGAAATACATGGCTCCGGAAGTTATCAAGGGAAAAAGCCCGTCCCCCGGCAGCGACATCTTCGCCTTCGGCGTCATGGGATACGAGATGCTGACCGGTCAACGTCCATTCACCTCCGAACATCCACTCGGATACCTGTTCGCCAACTGCCGGGAAGCTCCCGTCGCCCCTCATCATGCGGTCAGTTCTATCCCGCGTGAGTTGTCCATGACGGTCATGCGTTGTCTGGAGAAAAATCCCGCGAAACGTTACCGGTCGGCGCAGCGGGTTATCGATGACCTCGACCGGTGCGCCTCCATAGTCCGGACAGGCACATGCGAAATTGTTCCGCGCGGCACCGATTCCGCCCTGGCCCGGGATTACGACCTCCCCGGGAAAAAAGAGCGTAAGGGTGCCGGCGCGCCGACTTCCCGTCTTGCCTATGCGGCGTTTTTCCTTGCAATCGCCGCCGCGCTCATGACGATCACAATCAATCTTATCCCTTTCGGACGTTATGTTGCAGTTCCCGGGCCAGCGGACGAAGAGGAGGAAGTGGATGTGGTCGATGGACCGGGAAGGCCCGATGATCCCGACCCGGAAGCCGCGTTCGCTGAGGACTATAACCGCCTGATGACAAAATGGGAAAGACGTTATCGACCCGACAGGGATTACCGCCAGGCGATCGACGAATTTGTCGCCCTCGCACGTGATTGGGCCGGGAGCGATTATGCCGGGCGTGCATCCGACCAGGCCGCTGCCATCTACGTCGCCTGGGCGCAAGCGCTGAAACGGGAAGGAGAGTTCGAACGTGCTGCGAACAAATACCGGGACGCCCAGGACATCGCCTCCCGCAACAGCGAGTACGAAGACATATATTACAGGAAAAGGCCGGAGATTTTGCTTGCCCGGGCACGTCACGCTCTCGAGCACAAACGTTTCGCCGAGGCGGACGAACTGATCCTCGATAACCTGATGGACCGTTTCCCGGATACGGAGGCTGCCCGGGAGGGGGAAAATCTGCTGCCTGCAATCCTTCTTGCGCGGGCGCGCCATGATAGGGACGGCAACGAAACGGCACTGGCCATCGAACGTCTGAACGAGCTGATCGGCGAGTATCCAGACTCCGAACACGCCGGGCAAGCCGCCGAATTGCTGCCGCAGCTGCACCTGGAGAAAATCAGGAAGGCGCTGGAATCCGGCGATCTGGCCGCGCTTGATGACCACAAGGCCATATTGGCGGAATCGTTCACCGGATCGGAAGAAGCGCAAAAGGTGGAGGAAATGGGGGCCGGGATAGCCTTCGCACGGTTCTCCGCCCACCTGGACGCGGGGGACATCGGGGCGGCAGATAACGCACTGGGAACATTGCTGGCTGATTTTCCGCACACCCGGCAGCTCTACATGGCCGCACGGATGCGGGCCGGGCTGGCGCCGGACGCTCCGGAAGAGTTTCTCGACGCCGAAACGGCCGCAGAATTGCTTTCCGATGCCGAGAAGGCAATGGAGGATGACCGCTTTTCGGAAGCACAGGAAAAACTTGAACAATTGGTGCGACAAACCGCCGGAGATTCCCGGGAGGGTCGCGAAGCCCTGTGGCTGATACCTGAGTGCATCTACCGGGATGCCGTCATGGCTTACGGCAGGGGGGAGAACGATGATTTTGCGGAGATTTTAGAAAATATCGCAGAGACCTTCGCCTTCACCGATTGGGCCGAAACAGCTCAAACAACCCTCGAGGAATACGAAAACACACCCGAAGGCATGGCGTATGTGCCCGCCGGGAGCTTTATCATGGGCGCCGACCGGAAAAGGATTATCGACAACATGAAACCCCATTACCCCGAAGCAATCATGGGGAGCGAAGAGGAGCTGAAAATGATTTTTCAGCTCGAGGGATACACATCCGAGCTCCCGGCCCACCGGGCCCGAACGGATTCCTTTTATATCGACATAACCCCTGTCACAAAATCACAATACAAAAAGTTTCTGGAGGATACAGGACATACCGTGCCACCGCATTGGGAGGAGGGCGAAGTTCCCCCGGAGCAGGACGAGCTCCCGGTGACAAATATAACGTATTCCGATGCCGGGGCGTATGCGCAATGGGCGGGAAAGAGGCTTCCGACCGAAACCGAGTGGGAAAAGGCCGCTCGCGGGGTGGACGGGAGGACCTTCCCGTGGGGCGAGAGTTTCGAAGAAAACCGCGCCCATCACCTGCGCAGCCCGACTGCCGGACCAAAACCTGTCGGCAGCTATCCGGAGGGAAAAAGCCCGTACGGCCTGCTGGACATGATCGGGAACGTCTGTGAATGGACTTCCAGCCATTTCCAGCCCTATGAGGGCAACTCCCTGCCGGATCATCGCGCGCCGTACGGCGAGGATTACCTGGTCCTGCGGAGCGGCGCCTGGGATATGGACGACACCCGGGGCGTGCCCACCACCACGACACGACGTTTTCCATGGAGACCGGACGAACCGGCCCGTTTCATCGGGTTCCGTTGCGTCGCAGATTGCGAATAACCCCTCAGGCGAGCAACTCCGCCGCCTTGTCGACTGCGGATGCGGCGTCGGGCGCGTATCCGTCGGCGCCGATCTCGTCCGCATAATCCTGCGTTACCGGCGCTCCGCCGATAATCGTTTGCGCTTCAATGCCGGCCTCTTTCAGGGCATCGATAACATTTTTCATCTGCGGCATGGTCGTGGTCAGCAGTGCGGAAAGGGCGACGATGTCGGCATTTTCGTTCTTTGCGCTCTCAACGAACTTCTCTTCGGAGACATCGATGCCTACGTCCACAACCTTGAATCCGCCGCCGCTCAACATCATATTGACGAGGTTTTTGCCGATATCGTGCAGATCGCCCTTGACCGTTCCGAGCACCACAATGCCTTTCGGCTCGGCCCCGGCCTCCGCCAGCAGCGGTTCCAGTATTTCCATTCCCGCATGCATGGCCCGTGCGGCGATGAGGACTTCCGGCACGTAGAACTCGTTGGCCTTGAATTTTTTACCGACAACGTCCATCCCGGCGGTTAATCCTTCATTCAATATCTTTTCCGGATCAACGTTCTCATCCGCAGCCTGCTGTGTCAGTTCGCGGGCGGCATCTCTGTCGCCGCTGATAATCGCATCCGCCAGTGCTTTCAAATCGGCCATTTCCTTACTCTCCCAAAAAAACGTTAAAGTCGTTCCCCATCGATATCAACCCGGTCACTTTTTGCGGGTAGCTCTGTTATTGGGGCATGATTTTAGCATTGCACCGGACCTATGTCAAATCAACACCTCCGTGCAACACAATATCGGCGCCGAGATGGCGCATCAACTCCTGGAACCCGGGGAAGGTGACCGCGACCGCCTCGGCGGCATCGATGCGCGTCGGCCCGCACGCCGCCATGCCGGCCACCGAAAGGGCCATGACAATGCGGTGGTCACCGTGTCCGCTCAGGTTCGCTCCGTGGAGCGATCCCCCCTCGATCACCAGTCCGTCATCCAGCTCCTCCACTCTTGCTCCCATCCTGCCCAATTCCTGCGCCATGACCCTGATCCGATCGGTCTCTTTTATACGCGCCTGCGGAACATTGACCAGCCGGGTTCGTCCTTCGGCCAGGGCGCCGGCCACGGCCATGGCGGGGAGAGCGTCCGGTGTGGCATTCAGGTCGAACTCGCCTCCCCGGAGCGCCTCCGGGCCTTTGATGGCGATGGCGTCCGGGAGCAGTTCGATCTCGCACCCCATCCTCTGGAACATCCACACCACCTCCCTGTCTCCCTGGCTGTCGGAGATGTCGAGCCCCCCAAGCACCACTTCGCCCCCGCAGACCGCCGCGGCAAGCAGAAAGAATGTCGCGCTGGAGAAATCCGCCGGAACGCATATGTCGAAGCCGGCGTAATGCTGCCGGCCGGGCACCGTGAAACTGCCGTAGCCGGCCTCGTGTTCGAGCTCTATGCCGAGATCGGAAAGCCACCTGAGCGTCATCTCCACGTACGGTTTTTCATACAGGAGCGGCACCCGGATATGCGAGGTGGACCGGGCAAGCGGACAGGCGATAAGCAGCGCCGAAAGGTACTGGCTGGTCGGGCATTCAATCGCCACGGCACCGCCCTGAAGGCCCCCTCCGACCACAAGCGGTGCGCTTCCGTCGCCGCCCCTGGAATACGCCGTTGCCCCGAGTGCCGAAAGCGCATCCAGCAGCGGTCCGGCATCCCGCCGCCTTGTCTGCTCATCGCCGGTTATCTCAAGGAGTTCACGCCCCGTCGCCGCAGCAGCCATGCCAAGAAAAAGCGTTGTGCCCGAATTGCCCACATCGGCCGCCTTCGCCGGGCGCAGGCGGCCGGCAGTCCCCTCTATGACCCACACCCCGGGCGCGGAAGCATCGACCCCGGCGCCGAGCGCCTCGACAAAACGCAGGCAACTGCGGGTATCCCGGGAATCCAACGGCTCCCTGAGCCGCGATTCACCGCCGGCCAGAGCTCCCATTATGAGGCCCCTGATCGTATGTGATTTGCTGCCCGGCATGCGCACCCTTCCACCTATGCGGCTTTTTTGAACCACAAAATCCATTTCCGCGCCCTTGAATTGCAGGTTGATGTTCTTTGAGTTACAATAATTGCTCTGATTCCGGCCCGACCCAATGCGGTCAACAATCCGTACAGCTCGTCCGTAAACAACGTCGAACCGGGGTGAATCGGCCCCGATAGCGATGGTTGTCGCATCGTTTTGAATCTGCACATGGTTCGCCGGTTGCGGACATGACAATTATAAGATGATGTCCGGAGTATTACAATGAACAGGGATGCTGGGTATCGGTGCAGCGAGTGCGGCGCCTCGTTCGTGAGGTGGAGCGGGAAATGCCCGAACTGCGAACAGTGGGACACGCTGCGGCAGGTGGCCCGAAAACGCCGTGCCGGCAGGCACGCCGGCGGGGCGAGTGCCGCCGGGCGCGTTTATTCCCTGCCCGATGCGCCCGGCGAGCGCCAGGAACGCATCGAATGCGGCATTGGAGAGTTCGACAGGGTTCTCGGCGGCGGATTGCTTCCGGGATGCGTTGTCTTGATCGGCGGGGATCCCGGCGTGGGCAAGTCCACGCTCCTCCTCCAGGCGCTGAGCAGGCTCGCCAGCGGAGGGCATAAAAGCCTTTATGTCACGTGCGAGGAGTCGCTTTCCCAGCTCAGTACCCGTGCAACCCGTCTGGGCTACCGCGGCGCGCCCCTGCGGGTGGCGTCGGAGAACTCGCTCGGCGCCATACTGGCGGTGCTGGAGGAAGAAAAACCTCAGGCGGCCGTGATCGACTCCATACAGATGGTCACGGTGGAAGGGCTGGAGTCGCCGGTCGGCAGCCTTGCGCAGCTCAAGAACGCCGCTGCGGAACTGATCCGCTGCGCCAAGGAGAACAACTTTACACTCTTTCTGGTGGGGCATGTCACCAAGCAGGGAGCGCTCGCCGGCCCGAAAGCGGTCGAACACATGGTCGATACCGTCTCGTATTTCGAAAGCGAACGTTTCCATACAATGCGGATATTGCGCGCCGCTAAGAACCGGTTCGGCTCGATCAACGAGATCGGCGTCTTCCAGATGACCGAAAAGGGATTGGAAGGCGTTGCCAACCCCAGCGAGCTGTTCCTGTCCGAACGCCACGGCACGCAGAGCGGTTCGGTGGTCACCCCGACCGTCGAGGGGCGCAGGGCGCTGCTGGTGGAGGTTCAGGCGCTGGTGGCGCCGAGCAGTTACGGCACGCCCGAGCGCCAGACGGGAGGGGTCGACCGCGGGCGTTTCGGCATGCTGCTGACCGTTCTCGAACGGCGGGCGGGGTTGAAACTGGGCGCCCATGACGCCTTTGCGAACGTGGCCGGCGGCGTAAAGGTGGTGGAACCCGCCGCCGACCTGCCGCTGGCCCTTGCGGTGGTATCCAGCGCCCGCGACACCGCTTTCCCCCACGACTGGGTGGCCATGGGCGAGATCGGGCTCTCCGGCGAGATCCGGGCGGTGGGCCACCTCCAGCAACGGCTGAAAGAAGCCGCCAAACTGGGTTTTCAACGCGCCATCGTCCCGAAAGGCAACTGCAAAGCGGCCGAGGATCTGCCCGTATCGGTTCTTCCGCTGACGCATGTCGGAGAGATCTGCAGCCTGGAACCGTTTCGGAGCTAGGCGGTTCTCCTCCCGGGAAACAACCGTCCGCATCAGGCGCTTAACGCGCTCGTTTCACGCTTTCCTTCAGTTATAGTACCGGTGAAATGGCAGGAAGTACTTTAAAGTATGAGAAATACTATGCGCCTGCGCGGGGTCGCAGCGCGCGTGCTAAAGCGATGGATCCGGCCGCCGGCAGGGCCGATCTCAACAATAGCCCCGGGCGAGCAAAGGAAGCCCGGGGGAACGGAGGACACGCAATACAACCAGGCCCCCGCAAGGGGCGAAACAAAATCTGACTATCCACACAGGAGGGGCCGGAACCGAAAATGGCACCAGAAGAAAGCAGTCTGGACAGGATGACCAAAAGGAGCCTGATACCCGTTTATACACATGATATGATCGATATCCACGTGCAGAGGGCGGGTCTTTCACCGTACGTGCATCCCACCGCCAGCTCGAACGAAAACCTGGTCCTGGGCCGGACGCCCGGCCTGTCCCGGCATCCCGCCCACCCGGCCGATCCACCCATCCCTCGCCTGAAAATATACGGTTACCGCATCTGCTCCGAACTGCGGGCCGTTGCGGAGAAAAAAATGGTGCTGGCGGCATGCAATCACGGCAATGAACACAGCGGAAGCTGGCTGCTGCAGGGGGCGGTGGATTTTTTGCTCGGCGATGACAAGCGGGCGCAGCAACTCCGTCGGCATGTCGAGTTCTTCGTCTATCCGTCCGTCAACCCCGAAGGCCGTTACATAGCGGTCAACCGCATCTCTCTGGGCGCCGCTCCGGATCCGGAGGGGAGGAACAGATTCAGGGGCAACCCGCAACTCTATATTGCCGGCGAGGCGGACAACAACAGGGTCTGGAACACCGACGGCAGGTTCACCAACATTGATATCGTCAAAAATGCAATGAAAAAAGACACCGGCGGGAAGGCCGACTATTTCTGGGACCTGCATGATCTGCACGATCCCGGCAACTGGCGCTCGCCGGGCGGCCGGGAGGCGTGGGAGAGTCCGTATGGCAGGGCGCTGCGTGCACGCGGCAAAGATGTTGTGGTCGCCGGTCTGCCGGAGGGCCATAAGCCGGGGCTGTACCGCCCCGGGCTCCCCGCCCACTCCGGCAAACTCTCGGAATGGGCAATGCTCGGGGAAGGTTTGGCGGCGCCGTATTCGTTTGTCTATGAATCCGGGGAATACCTGCAAGAACGCCTCATCCAAGCCGGAGAAGACATCGTCCTCGCCCTCTACGACAGCCTGGCATCATGAATGCCGGGGCCACCGATGGGTGCGGACGGGCCGGGATGCCTTTCAGCGACGATCAGGAAACCGGCCCAGGTATTTCTTCAGAGTGTTGGGCGAGACCTTCAGCCTGCGTGCGGTATCGGAGATATTCCCGCCGTTGATACTGCAAGCCCTCTTTGCGTATTCATGCTGAACGCGCCGGATGTCCGTTATATCTTCGGCGCATGCGGGCAACAGCCCCTGCGTGGCATCATCTGCCTGCAGGTACCGTTGCTCTTCCCCGATAACATCTTTCATCGGCAGATCCAGCAGCCTTGAGCGCTTGAGCACCTTGCGCAGCTGCCGCACGTTGCCCGGCCAGTGATACGATTCAAGGGCGGCTTTCTCCCCTTCCGAGAGTTTCCTCCGTGCTTCGCACCCCGGAATGTTCCGCAGCAGATACTCGGCGATATACACGATATCCTCGCGGCGCCGCCTGAGCGGCGGCACATCCAGGCGGAGCGCGTCCAGGCGATGGAAAAGATCTTCCCGGAAACTCCCGTTGTTGATCATCTGCGATAGATTCCGGTTCGTTGCCGCAATGACCCGCACATCGACCTGCCCGATGGGGCTGTCGCGCCCGACGGGGGTGACCCAACCGTCCTCGATAACGCGCAGGAGTTTGCCCTGGACGCTCAGCGGCAACTCTCCGACTTCGTCCAGGAAGAGCATGCCGCCGTCGGCGGCGACAAACGCCCCTTCCCGATCCTCCGACGCCCCCGTGAAGGCGCCCCTGACATGGCCGAAAAGCACGGAGTTCGCCAGGGCCTCGTTACCGGCAAAGACCGCACAGTTCACGGTTGATATGGGATCCATGGTGCGCCGTCCGGCCTCATGCAGCAGCCGTGCCACGTACTCTTTGCCCACTCCGGACTCGCCGGTGATGATCACGTGTTCGTCCACCTTCGCAACCCGCCGTATGCGTTCGCGAAGCTGCTCCATCTGGCGTGAGTTACCTCTCAGCGCATGTTCCCCGCCGTGACGGCGGTAAACAGCCACCAGTTGCCTTTCACCTTCACCGGCCTGCCCCGATGCAAGTGCCCGGATTGTATTGATATAGGCCTGCTGCTCCTGGTACTTGAAATACTGGCTGATTGCGGCCTCGACCAGATCCACCCAGAATCGCTGTTGGTCCGCGCAATCCGCCGCATCCTTTCCTTTGCGCAGATTCGGATCAAGAAGCGCCAGCTCCATGAGTTCCCGCCCGCGCTTTTCCCCCGTCAAACCCAGGTGCCGGCAAACCGCGCCGGTATTTGTTCCCGCATCCGTAAAAACCGGCGTGCAGAAACTGCTGAACCGGTCCCGCCACCGGTCGAGATACCCTCTTCCACAGTACCAGAAGGTTTCTATGCCGCTGCGTTTCAGTCGTTCCCCGCAAGCACGGAGCCCCTCCCAGTCGCCCCGCACCCCCAGCCCGCAGATGTCGAGCCGCTCCAATGGGCCTGTCGGCCCTTCCAGGACACTTTCGAGGCTGCGGGTCACCCGTTTTGCGCTGGTGATAATTAACCGGGCGTCGGGGTATTTCAACAGAACAGATGCCCCCGCGCACGCACCATCGAGCCCGTTATACGTTAGAACCCCGACATTTCCGCCCGGCATATGCAATACCTCCCACGAAGGTCAGAACATCCACCCGCAACACTACCACAACAGCCCCCCCTGCGTCAATTGCTGAGGGCAGGCATCAAATTTTGAGGTCCCGGGAATGAGCAACATCCGTAGCCGCCGGACGGCGCACCGGCGTTTGCCGACATATAACCCCTTATGGAATGGCGCCTACTGATCGGATGCATCCTGGATCTGTCGTGACCGGCATGCCGGTTGCTTTATTCACGGATAGCAAAAAAGGGCCAATAAATCACCCCAAATTTATTACGGAGGATATATCATGAAACAGTTCACGGTTTACGCCCCGGACAGTGGCGGGGGAGGTGTTTGCGCCGTCTATATGGTCAATTTCATCGAATCCGAAGCCATAGTCTATCCGCTCCGGGAGGGGTGGCACGCGGCATGCAGGAGGATCGAGCGCGGGATCAACAAAAACCCTTCCGGCGGCAGGGGAGGCAATCTGTTCCGCACCTTGAACAGCAATGTTTGACGGTTCCGCCCGCTTTCCCGACCGCTCCCTTTCGGTGTCATGCACAACGGAGGATCAGCGCGGAGCTCCCCACCGATCCGCGCGGTGCATGTATCCCGCACTGAAATATCCGGGCTAACCGGATTGGACCCGGAAGAAGTGGCGTTTCCCGATCTTGAGTATCAGGCCGTCATCGAGTTCAACTTTTTTGTCGATATCCCGTACCGTATTGAGGCATTCCATGGTTGTGCCTGTGCTCACGCCGCCCTGCCGGATCAGCCGGCGAGCCTGGCTGTTGGAACCGGCCCTGCCCGAGAGTTTGACCAATTGCACGATCCCTGTCCGCCCCTCGTCGATCAGCTCCGGCGGCACCTGCAATTCCGGCATTTCGGAAGGCAGGCGGCGTTCACGGAACACCCTGTCAAACTCCTTCCCGGCACGCAGGGCGTCTTCCCTCCCGTAATAGCGCTCCACAATTGCACGGGCGAGCTCGGCCTTGGCCCGGCGGGGATGTGTGCCTCCGGCGAGCAGCCCCTCGATCTGTTCTTCCGGCAAATCGGTGGCAAGATAAAAATATGTATCCATCAAATCATCGGAGACACTCATCGCCTTCCCATACATGGTCTCGGGGGATTCATTGATGCCGATATAATTGCCTTTGCTCTTGGACATTTTCTCCGTGCCGTCAAGCCCGACCAGGAGCCGGTTTGTCACGGCGACCTGCGGCTCCATGCCGACCTCGCGCTGCAGGTCGCGTCCCAGCAATATGTTAAATGTCTGATCGGTCCCCCCCAGCTCGATATCGCTCTCCACCTTGACCGAATCGTATGCCTGCATGAGCGGATACAGCATCTCGTGGAGGCCGATGGGCCGGGCGGCGCCGAGCCTTTTTTTGAAGTCGTCCCGTTCAAGGCACCTGGCAACGGTCAGCTTGCCTGCAAGACGTATCACATCAGCCAAATCCATCTTTGCGAACCATTCGCTGTTATGCACCACCTGGGCCTCGTCCATATCCACGATTTTCCCCACCTGGTCAAGATACGTCCCGGCATGTTGCAGGACTTCCCCGCGGCTCAGTTGCGGGCGCATGGCATTCTGGCCGCTGGGATCTCCGATCGTGGCGGTGTAATCACCGATAATGAGGATGGCATGGTGGCCATGATTCTGGAACATGCGAAGGATGTGCAAAGGGACGGCATTCCCGATATGTATATCGGGCGCCGTGGGATCCAGACCGAGCTTGACCCGCAGGGGTTCACCCGACCGTGCGGATTTATTGAGTTTTTCGGCGAGTTCCCGCTCCGGGATAATCTCTGCGGCATGGCGCTTTATACGTCCCAGTTGTGCTTCGACGGATGGCATGGAATCTGCTGCTCCTTTTCAAGAAAAAACCGGCTGATAATTCTTTTTCAAAAAAGAACCTGAAAAAGAATTAAATAAAACGGCAAACGACGAACGGCATACGGCAACCAACTTTGCTTTTCAGCGCATCGTGAATCTGTTGTTCATATGAAAACACCGGGCGCCTGTATCTTAATCATTGTCTTTTGGTTATGAAATTTGCGGGCTATGCTTAGAAGACCAGCGCCAGCACAACGGCGTTGTAAACGGCGTGCCCGATCACAGGCGCCAACACAGTCCTGGAGCGCTCAAGCAGCAACGTGAAAAATATCGACACGATAAAAAGATGCCCGGTTACCAACAGCGCGTTCATCAGGAAATCAACGGAGTCCCCGGCGGGATAAAGATGCATAACGGCAAATAACACCGAGACCATTACTGCGGCCCTCACCGTCCCCATGCGCTGCCTGAGGGGAAGATAAAGCACCACACGGAATATCAGCTCTTCCACGACCGGAACCAGCAGAACGATCACAACAACAGCCGTGTAGAAGTCGTACCTGTCCGGGAAAAGGGTGCGGTCACGCACCAGCCCGATAATCGGCTGCTCGGCGATCGAATGGCCGACCCACTCGCGCAAGTGCACATGCACCCGGAGCCATCCGTAGATGGCAATAGCTGAAAGCACTGCCGGCGCGGCTCCGGCCTTAACCAGCTCAACCGCCGGCACCGTTCTGAGGACGGCGAGACGGTTCCCACGGGTAAAGCTCCCGGATCTGCGGCGGAAAAAAATGCAAAGGCACAACAACACCGCACTGCCTGACAGCAGCATCCCCGAGCCGAGTCCCCAGAAGGGGCCAAAGACCGGGGCCCCGATGGCGCCAAGCAGGGGGGAGATATAAAAAAACATCGCAAATGCAATCCCCGCCAGCGGAGTCCAGGGAACGTCAGAGGGCAGTGGGGGATTTTTGCCGGGCATTTCGGATTCGGGGTTTTTCGCGGTTGCACAGCGCTTGAGTTAGAACGTATACGACACACCGGAGACAGGACCGTTCCCTGCCCCTGGCCCTCTCATCGGACCGTAACATGAACCGTTCTCTTACGGGGACCATCGAATTCGCAAAAATAAATCCCCTGCCATGTGCCCAGCCCCAAATCCGCACCGGAGACGGGCACGCAAACCGACTCGCCCACTATCGTGCTTTTTATATGGGCGGCGCTGTTGCCCTCCATGTGCGAATAACCGCCCTCCAGCGGGATGAGCCTGTTGAACTCCATGATAATGTCCCTGCAAACCGTGGGATCGGCGTTCTCATTGATCGTAACCGCCGCGGTCGTATGGGGCACATAGACGCAGCACAGTCCTTCCCTGACCCCAAGGTTCTTCACGGCCCGGCGCACTTGTTCGGTGATATCCTCAAAACTCGTCCCCGAACCGGTACTGACAGTGAATGCTTCCATCGCAGCCCCCTGGCAAGTATTCCGTGAACCCCGTTGTTTCCCCACCGTGCCCTGCGCCGTTGGGGATGAGTCAACGTCGTTCACTGAGCAATAACGACCTCTTTCCTCTCACAGCTTCCCTTTCTTATCACGCTCAGCCATGGCTACTGCCGTGCAGACGGCATTCTTCAACGACTCAGGATCGGCGATTCCCTTCCCGGCGATATCATATGCCGTCCCGTGCGCCGGACTGGCTCTGATGATCGGGAGTCCGATCGTTACGTTGACCACCGTGCCCGGTCCGTGCATCTTGACCGGGATCATGCCCTGGTCATGGTACAATGCCACGACGCCATTATAACGCCCTTCCAGAGCTTTGTAAAACACACTATCGGCAGGCACGGGACCTTCGGCACCTATGCCCTGTTCCGCAAGGCTTTCGAGTGCGGGGACGAGGATTCTTTCCTCCTCATCCCCGAACCTCCCCCCGTCGCCGGCGTGCGGGTTCAGGGCGCACAAGGCCATTTTCACCGGTCTCACGGCAAAATATCTATCCAGGGCATCCGCAAAAATCCGCACCGTATCCACCACTTTTTCGCGGCTCAGCACGCCGGCCAGTTCCCTGAACGGCAGGTGGGTGGTCACGAACGCCACCCGCAGGCGCTTGCTTGTCATCATCATCACCGGATTGCAATCTCCTCCGGCAAGCTCGCCAAGCATCTCGGTATGCCCCGGATGGGGGCAACCGGCGGCATCCAGGGCCTGCTTGCTCACGGGACAGGTCACGAGCGCATCGGCCCTGCCGGCGACAATTTCAGAAAACGCCCGTTCTATGTACGCCACACTTGCGCCGCCGCCTGCGGCGCCCGGACCTGCGGCGCCGGCCAGGGCCGGGTCAAAGACCTCCGGATCGATCACCCCGACCTGCCCGCCGCCCGTGACCTGCCCACGGGCGTAACCCGGATCACTTCCCATGCCGCAGCGCCGCGCCGCCCGCAGCAATACGTCGCGGGAACCGACGATCGTCATCGCCGCCCCCAGTCGGGCCCTCCACTCCCTGTCAGCGACCAGCTTATAGCAGAGTTCGGGACCTATGCCGCATGGATCCCCCATTGATACAACGATCCTTGCCGGCTGTGAAGAGGATTCGGGGGGACTCAAAGGGATTCTCCATAAACGGGTAGTTGTCGATATGCCGCAACGAAAAGGCCTGCCCGGCCCAAGGAAGGTCTGCGCTCAGGGCTCCCCCTGAAACATACGTTCGAGCTTTTCCATGATCGCATCGTCCCTGTCATCCGGACGCCCTTCTCCGGAACGGGCGCCCATCAATTTTATGACCCACTTTCCTATCATATCGCATTCAATATTGACCATATCGCCCGGGGAGAGGAATTTCAACGTGGTCGAACGCATGGTATGCGGTATCAGGCTGATCTCAAGCACCTCATCGCCGAGGTCTGCAATGGTGAGGCTTATGCCATTGACCGCAACGCTTCCTTTCGGTATCATTTGGGCGATCAGACCGGGGCCGGCCCGCAGACGCATCCTCACCTCGCCGCTGGTTTCCCCGGCGCTCACGACTTCTCCGGTTCCGTCCACATGGCCGCTCACGAAATGTCCGCCGAAGCGATCGGATGAACGCATTGCCGGCTCCACGTTGACGTACCGGCCCACGGAGAGGTCTTTCAGCGTGGTCAGTCCTGCCGTTTCGGTGGCAATATCAAAAAAAACCACGTCATCGGAAAAACCCGTAGCCGTCAGACAGACTCCGTCGATCAACACGCTATCGCCCGGTTCAACTTCCGCGGCCAGTGCGTCCAGGCGGATCCCGATCCTGAGCGATTCCGCCCGCCTCTGGACCATTGCGACTTCCGATATTTGCTTCACGATTCCTGTAAACATTGATTCTCCGGCACCGTTGCGGTTTCCTGCGCACGCACCACAGGGGAGTCACCCTCCCTGTGCAATGCACAGAAAACCTTTGCGGCGGCTGCTCATCGCTGCGCTCACCGGTGCATTGAGCGGCTCAGGGTTTCTTTTGCTTTTTACTTTTGAAACAACTGCTTGCAAGTTGATCGGCCTTTGTGTTGGATTGCCGCTCAATATGCCTGAGCGTCCAGTGATCGAAACGCCCCAGCAATTCCGTGGTTTCCTGGAACAGCGGTTTGAGCGCAATGCTCTTAACCTTGTATCGTCCGTTCAACTGTCTGGCCATCAGCTGGCTGTCGGTAAGGATTTCGATATTTCTTACACCCATCCTGATCGCTTCCCGGAGGCCTTTGAGCAGAGCAGTGTATTCTGCGACATTGTTTGTGGTTTCCTCGATCCGTTCGCCACGGGCCGCCAGTTCGATACCGTCGGGGCTTTCGATCACGAAGCCAATGGAGGCGGGCCCTGGATTCCCGCGAGAGGCTCCGTCACAGTATAGAACGGCACTCTCGGCCGCCGGCCGGTTTTCACTGGATTCCCGGGGCAGCACGGTGGATTCCGTCGTCCTCATCAGCGCCTCGCGCATTTCCCGGAAAAGCGAATCCACCTCGTTCCGTCCAATGCCGGGGGCCGTTTTATAGAGCGCAGCCCAATCGATTGCCTGATAAACATTTTTCAACAGTTCGATTTTCTTCAGCGCAAACTCTCCCGGGGCCAACCCGCATTTCATAAACAAAAGACAAAAATTAATATAACGGCGTTTGCTTTCTGCCACATCTGCACCAGCGGGAACGCGTGAAACAGGCGCGCTGAAAAGTCCCGCCATCCGTACCGTCACCATTATACAGAATCAGGAAATCTCTTACAATTCCAGCTTCGCGGCCCGTACGTTGTGATCTGGATCGGCGGTCCCCGGCATGCATTTCCGTTACCCTTTGCCGCTTTCCCGTTCGCATTTTTGAAGCATCACCCTGTGCACCCTTCTGTCGTTACTGTCGAGCACTTCCAGCCTCACCCCGTTGCATTCCAGGCTCTCTCCCTTTTGGGGGACACTTGCGAACCGGTCCAGCAGGAACCCGCCGATCGTATCGTAATCTTCATCTTCCGGCAGATCGCCGTGCAACAACTCATTGACTTCATCGACGTGCAGCCTTGCGTCGACATCCAGGGCTCCGCCTCCCAGCACCCGTATCCGGTCCTCGATCCTCTCGGCTTCGAATCCTTCCTCGAGCTCACCCACGATCTGTTCCATGATATCTTCCATTGTCACCAGGCCGGTGACCCCGCCGTATTCATCGAGAATGATCGCTATTTGCAGGTGCCGCTGCTTGAAGTCGTGGAGCAGGCTCATCGCGCGCTTGGTTTCCGGGACAAAAAAAGACTCCTGCATCAGTTCCCGGGGATTGAGGGGGCATTTTTCCGAGCCCGCAATCAAAACCGACGTCAGGTCTTTCACGTGCAAGACACCGACGATTTTATCGCGCACTCCTTCATAAACCGGGATTCTGGTATGATGGAACGAGGCGAGCTGGCTCCTGATCGACTCCTCGTCCCCGTCGGCATCGACGCATTCCATTTCGGTGCGGGGGGTCATGATCTCCTGCACTTCGGCATCCTCAAACTTCAGCACCCCTTCGATCATATCCTTTTCATCACGATGGATCGCACCCTCGCTGGCAGCATCTTTTATGGCCACCCTGATCTCTTCGCGGGCAGCATCGACGACCTGTTCATCGGGGCTGTCCCGGCGCACTTGCGCGCTGTCCGCACCGCAGGTCGCCTTCCGGAAAATATCCGCCAGACATCCGGGAACCTGCAGAAGGGGAAGCATCGCCATAAGGACGGGCGTAGACCACCTCCTGCCGGCATAACGCCCGCCCAGTTCGGCCAGGGCGGCGGCTCCGGCCGTGGCAAGCCAGTAGAACGCGGACCCGCTTCCGTACTCGCTGTCACGGTATAAGACGGTAAAAAACAACGTTGCTATGGCAGCCACACGCAGGAGAACACAGAAAGGGCGGGCGGCGGGTGCGCGGTCAAAGTACCTGAGGAACCGCTCCCTGCGTTTGGGGGCCGTTATCACTTCTTTCAGCCTGGTTTGCGAGGCAAAGACAAGGCCCGTCTCCGCCGTAGCAACGAGAAATATCAGACACCAGGTGATGACCAGAACCATCCCGGATAGCACCTTCATCCCTCCTCAATCAATGTGGAATCGTCGATCTTCAATCCATGCCCGGCAAGAATTTCCACGGCGCGGCGGTTCATCGCATTCCTCCCGCAAGGGGCGCAATCTTCCCAGCCCAAAAGATGCAACGCCCCGTGGACAGCATACAGGAACAGTTCGGCGCCGGGTCCGTGGCGAAGCGTACCGGCACTCCTGACGGCCTCCGAAGCGTTGACAACGACCTCCCCTTCCAGGAAGCGTCCATCTTTTGCTTTCTCGTATGTAAAAGCAATTACATCGGTGGTTTCATCCCGGCCGAGGAAACGGGCGTTCATCTGCCGGATAACCGAATCGGAAACGATTGCCAGGCTCACCTCTCCGCATTCGACCCCGCCAAGAACAAGCGTATCCCGGATCATCCGTGACAGCTGCTCCGCATCGCAAGAAATCTCGGATTGCCGGTCATCAACGGCCACGTGGAGTTTATATGTTTTCTTTTTCAGCGCCATGAAGCTATGTTACAGGATTTTCAGCGCTTCCCGTTGCCGTTGTTTTCCTGTTCCGGGTATTTGACCCTTTTGTGAAAGACGGCATTGAGGCCCCTTGTCAGTGCTTTTTCCAGTCGGGACAGATCGGGTATCGTCAGCCCGGAATCATCAAATTGGCCGTCGTGCAACCTGTCGAGAATGATATTGTTTACGGTTTCCTGTATTTTGCCCGCCCCCGGCGTTTCCAGGGATCGGGTCGCGCTCTCAACGGCATCGGCAAGCATAACGCATGCGGCCTCCTTGCTGAGAGGCTTGGGCAATTTATACCGGAACGAATCCGCATCGGGCGGTGAATCATCCTCTCCGGCACGCTGCCTGGCCACGTCCCAGAAATACCCCGTCATCGTCGTGCCGTGCGATTGCAGGATAATGTCCTGCACGGCAGGGGGAAGCCCGCTCCGGGCGGCCATGTCCGCACCGTCCCTCGGGTGGGCGGTAATGATCAGCTTGCTCATCGTAGGGGCCAGCTCATCGTGGGGGTTGGTCCCGCCCTCCGGCACATTTTCGGAAAAATATTCCGGCTTTTTCAATTTGCCCACATCATGGAAGTAGGCGCTCACTCTCGCCAGGAGCGGATTCGCGCCGACAGCCTCGGCCGCGTCCGCCGCCAGGCTGCCGATCACCATGCTGTGATGATACGTCCCCGGCGCCTCGAGCAGCAGCCTCTGGAGCAAAGGCTGGTTGGGATCGCTCCATTCGAGCAAACGAATATCGGTTGTCACCTCAAACAACCGTTCAACCGTCGGCAACAAGATAGTCACCAGGAAGCCGCTCAACAGTCCGTTCCCCATGGCAAGGACGGCGTTGATCAACAGCGGGGATTCCTGCAGATGCCGCAGGTCCCAGCTGCCGGTTTGCGGATTCAACAATCCGAAAGCAACCAGGGCGCCGCCCTGGACGAGTCCCACCACCAGTCCGGAACGTATCAGGTGCCCCCGGGTGCGCACCCTGACGGTCAACAATGCGGCGGCCATCCCTCCGATCATAAATACCGGATAATCCACGCCCACCGATCCGGCCAGCAATGCTATTGCTGCGGGAAAAAAGGCCGATATGACAAAAGCGAACCGTTGCCCGAAAATCAGCGAGAAAATCATGATCAACGCAGGCAGGGGGACGAGGTAGATCGGGAGTCCGTACGCGATGCAAAGGCCTGCCGTTGCAAGGAGAACGAGGACAAGGAGAACAAGCGCAAAGCATTGGCCGGCACGCCTGGCGATCTCCTCGCCGGGCCGGTTTTTCAGATAATACTGCGCAAACACCCAGCCGAAAAGGGCAAGCAACAGGAGGGCGCCGCCAACCCGCTGCACGAGGAACCTCCCGCCCCGTTGAACGTCGAGGTGCTTCCTGTGGGCCACCCTGAGCCTTCTTATTTCCTCCACCCCCACGATATTCCCTTTGCGGACCAGGATATCGCCGCGGCGGATCTCATGACGGACCGGCGGGATATCGGCGGCCCGCCCGGCCGCTTGTTCCGAGCCCTGAATGTCGAGCCTGGCGGTTGGGTTCACCACACGCGCGACAAACTCAAGGGCAGCCAGCCTCTGATCGGGATCCAATCCTGAAAGCACCGGCGCAAGCAGACGCATGAACTCGTCGTTATCGGGCGAGAGCACCACGACATCCTCCTCCGTGACCCGGCGCTCTTCGCCGTTGCTCCGCCAGATAACCGATTCGGGTTGACGCGGAGCGTTTTCGCCCCAATCTAAATCCGAAACGATCAGAAGCTGCGACATTTCGTCCAGAACAGTCAACAGCGCGTCCTTATTTTCACGCAGCAGGTCCGGCATCGCCCCGATCTCCCACGCGAACCCCCGTTCATCGACAAAAGGATCGATGTGTTCAACATCTCCGGTCTCCAGCATGCGCTGCAGCCCCTCCGCGCTATCGCGGAAGTGGTCAAAATTGTCACGGAACACCAGAGGTGCTTCATAACGTTTCTGTTCACGCTTGCGGCGCGTTGCGGCGCGATCCAGGTATTGAAAATCAACCGGAGAGCGGTAGCTTTCGGGCGCGGGCTGACCGATCACGAACCCGTGGGAAGGGCCGCTGATAATCGCAAGGGCGCATATCCCCGCGACAAGCAGCACCACACTTACTATCTGGCCCCAATGGTCGACGATAAAAGAGAGCAGCATTTTCCCCGTCCCGTTACTGCCGGGGTCCTGGTATTTTTTCCCCTGCTTGCCGCCGGTGGGGGTTCTTTTTTTCACCTTACTATTGTTTTTTCCGTTGTTATTTCTCAAGCGCCCCTCCCTTCTCCGGTCCGGATTCCCGTTGATAGGCCCCGACGATCTCTTTGACCAGGCGATGTCTGACGATATCGCGTTCGGTCAACCTGGTAAAAGCGACTCCGTCGATCCCCTCCAGGCGGCCCTGAACATCGATAAGGCCGCTCTGCTCTTCGTGGGGCAGATCCACCTGCGTGATATCGCCGGTCACCACCAATTTGGCCGACTTGCCCAGGCGCGTAAGGAACGTCTTCATCTGCCCGACCGTGCAGTTCTGCGCCTCATCAAGTATGATGAAGGCATCATCCAGCGTGCGCCCCCGTACGAACGCAAGGGGGAGGATTTCCACCAGATCGTTTTCGATGTACTCTTCCAGAGTGGAGCGTGGCATAAAATCGTGCAGTGCGTCGTAGAGGGGCCTCAAATAGGGGTTGACTTTGCTGCGAAGATCGCCCGGCAGATATCCCAGTCGTTCTCCGGCCTCAACCGCCGGCCTGCACAGTATGATCCCGTTCAACTCACCCCGCTTGAGATAATCAAGTGCGACTGCAACAGCAAGGTACGTCTTGCCGGTTCCGGCGGGACCGATACAGAAGACGATGTCGTTGGCGGCAATCGCCTCCATATACCTGGCCTGAGCTTCGGTCCTGGGCTCGGGCGCCTTCCCACCCCCCAGCCCCGTCAGAGCCACCCTTTCCTTGAGCTCTTCCCACTGACCCGCATCCGGGGCGCAGGCCGACTCTACGAGGGCTGTAACGACTTTCTGGCTCAGCCCCTTCCGGCCGACGGATCTTTGCTGCATCTGCGTGACGACGGCAAAGCAGGCCTCCACCTCATCCCTGCGGCCCTGCAAAGTCATGGTATCGCCACGCGAGATAACTTTCACGTCAAAGGCATCGCGCAGCTGTCTGAGATAAATATCCCTTGGTCCGAACAGATCAACGACACTCTGCTGATCGGGAAGTTTGATCGTTTTTTGCATGGTAAACCCCGTTGATTTCAGCCCACAAGAAAAGGAGCAACCGCTAAAAACAGATAGGCGCACGGCGCGACGAAAAGAACATCGTCGATCATATCGAGCACACCTCCATACCCCCCGATCATATGCGCCGAATCCTTCACTCCGGCATCCCTCTTGACGAGCGATTCCGCAAGGTCACCCAGCATCGCCACACCCGCCACCGTCAGTCCGAAAACCGCTGCGGCCGGGGGGCCGATGAAATCCACACTGCTCCACCTCCCGAGCCCCAGTGCACCAACGACCGCGGCCGGCACCGCCACAAAAACCCCGCCGAACACGCCCGCCCATGTCTTGTTCGGACTCACGGCCGGCGCCATCCTGGGCCCGCCGATCATTTTGCCGAAATAATAAGCGCCGACATCCGTCAGTTTGCACACCAGAAGCACAATGAACAAAACACCCACCCCCCATCGCACCCTCAACGCTACAAGAAATGACAGGGGCAGTATGATATACACCAGTCCCAGAAGGCTTGCGGCGACGGCAACGGTGCTCCCATTTATCCTCCCCCGCACCGACCGCCATCCGAGCTGTGCCATGGGGACGATGCACAGTACCATTATGGCATTTAATCCGCTCCGGCGCAAAAACAGCGGGCACTGCTCCGGACCTCGGTAGCGGCATATGCTCCCAGCCCAGAGGAGAAATAACAGCAAAACTCCGACCGTTGTCATGAATCGGGCGGAGACCTCCACGCCCGCTCCGGCGGCAAGATCCCGGTATTCCTTCAGCGCGATGGCACTCACCAGCATGAGGACGGGGACCATGACAATGCCGTTCGCAAAAAATGCGCCCATGACACCTGAGCCGCGCCCAGGCGCCGGACCGGTTCCCGCGATATGGTCCATCCAGAGCAGGGTCAGGATAAGTCCGGCAAGAGCCAACCCTTTCAATGTCCGGCTCAGAACGGACGAGGAACGGCCGGCGCCAGGACTCCCGGCATCCTTTGAAGACGGTTGTGTCATTGCTATCTGGCTCGCATTTCGGATGAATCTACGCAGAAGCGCGAATAACAGTATCAAGTTTCAGAGGGTATCGTTCGCAGGAAACGGGATGCGGCCCGGCGGGAATTTCAATTTTTCACACGTCCGAAACGCCTTTCCCGGCGTGCGTATTCCTGCAGGGCCGTGTGCAGTTCCTCATCCCCGAACTCGGGCCAGAGGATCTCGGTAAAATAAATTTCGGCATAGGACAGCTGCCAGAGCAGGAAGTTGCTCAGGCGCATTTCGCCTCCCGTACGGATCACGAGGTCGGGATCGGGGACGCCCGCCGTATATAATCGTTCCTGGATGGCCTGCTCATCGATATCCTCCGGCCTCATCCGTGCGCTGAGGACCTCTTCACAGATTTTCCTGCAGGCATCTGCAATCTCGGAACGGGCGCCGTAATTCAGTGCAAGGAAAAGGTTCAGATCCTCTCCGGTTGCCGTAACTTTTTCCGTCACATTCACTTCCTCGCGCACGGCCGGCGGCAGCCGGGATATGCGCCCTATAGCGCGGAACCTGATGCCCTTCTCCCGCATCTCTTCCCTCTCATTGGAAAGAAATCCCCCGAGCAACTCCATGAGGAATTCCACCTCCGCCCGGGGTCTGCCCCAGTTTTCCGTGCTGAATGCATACAGGGTCAGGTGCCTTATTCCGCGCTTGCGGCATCCCTCGACGACAGAGCGCACGTTTTCTGCGCCCCGCCGGTGCCCCTCCATCCGGGGACAATCTTTCAACCTTGCCCACCGGCCGTTCCCGTCCATAATCACGGCCACATGGGCGGGCAGATTTTCTCGATCATCCTTCATGATCAATCCCGAAGAATCAACTGGGAGCGTTTGGGGCCCACGGAGACCATTTTCACCTGCGTACCTGTCAAGCTTTCGATCGCGGCAACGTAATCCATGGCGGCCTCGGGCAATTGATCGAAACGTTTCACATCGGCGATGTCCGCCTCCCATCCCTTGAAACTCTCGTAAACCGGCTCGACGCGTTCGAGTGCGCCTGCGTCGGATGGAAAGCCCTCCAGCGTCCGTGCGCCCGTTCTGTAGCCGGTGCAAATACGTATTTCCGGCAGGCCCGAGAGCACGTCCATCAGCATCAGCGACAGGGAGCTGACACCGTTGACGCGCACCGTGTAATTCAGTGCCACCGCGTCCAACCAGCCGCATCTGCGCGCTCTTCCCGTGGTGGATCCGTATTCATTGCCCTTCTCCCGCAGATACGCGCCCACTTCGTTGTCCTGCTCGGTGGGAAAAGGACCGCCGCCGACCCTGGTGCAGTAGGCTTTGACGATTCCCAGCACGTCATCGATGCTTGAAGGCGGCAGACCCGCCCCCACGGTCGCACCGCCCGAACATACGTTGCTGCTGGTCACATAGGGATAGGTTCCGAAATTGATATCCAGCATGGCGCCCTGCGCACCTTCCAGGAGCAGAGACTTCCCTTCCCGCTCCAACCCGTGCAACATGTCCACCGTATCCCTGACAAAGGGCTTAAGCCTTTCTGCATAAGAATGATAGCTGTCCCATACGTCATCAAAATCTATCGGATCGGCCCCGTGTATGCGGGTCAGAATCCTGTTCTTCACATCCAGCGCCTGCCGCAGTCGCGGACGAAAGATTTCCGGATCGACCAGTTCACCGAAACGGATGCCGGTCCGTGCGGCTTTATCGGCATAGCACGGGCCTATCCCGCGCCTTGTGGTCTGGATCTGGCGATCTCCAAGCTCCGCTTCCTGAAGGCCGTCCATCATCTTATGATACGGCATGACCACATGGCAGCGATCGCTGATCCACAACCGTCCGTCCACATCGCAGCCGCGTGCCTTCAAAGCCTCGATTTCCTCCGTCAGGCATTCCGGATCCACCACGACACCGTTCGCTATAATACATTGCTTTTCAGGATGGAGGATGCCGCTGGGAACCAGGTGCAGCACGAACTTTTCCTCTCCCACATGCACGGTATGGCCGGCATTCGCTCCGCCCTGGAAGCGCACGACGGCATCGTATTGGCGGGAGAGGACGTCGATAATCTTCCCCTTCCCCTCGTCTCCCCATTGTAGCCCGGTTACCAACAAATTCTTGCCCATAATCGGTCTCTTTTCTATTGTTGATTGGCGTCGTCGTGCCCGGTCCGAGCGGCACGCAAAGAAAAAACTCACATGACTGCAATAATGCGGAACGGAGCGAAACCGGCACGCCAGCAATCGCATATTTAAAGGAACCGATTATTATAAGTGAGGCACATCAAACTGTCAACCTTAAAGGTGGTGTCCGGGCGAAAAGTCAAATCGGGGCCGCAGTGAGTCCCCTCGGGGCTCCGGAGGCGCCTGCCGCAAACGAAAAACATGCGGAACCCTGCCGGACCGGGCCCCCGGCAGGCTAATCCGCATATTTCATAAACCAAAAGCAAAAAGCAAAGATTAAGATAAACGATGCACATTTGACTGTCCGACCGTGATCATGCATCATGTAGAACAGAGTGACCGGCGCGGTTCACTGATTATCCACCATCATTTTCAACGGAGACCGGGGACACAATGCAAGGAACACCCTTCCAGAAACAATGCTGGGAAATGTTGATTCTCGATGCATGGCCGGATGTCCTGACCATGGATTCACTCGCCGCGGGGGACGTGGACGGCGACGGCAATGTTGAGGTTATCGCAGGCGGTCACGGCCGGCTTTTCTGGTACCGTCCCGCCACCAACGAGAAAGGCGCCATTGCAGCGGGTCAATTCGTTGTAGGACTGGCTCTCGGAGATATAGACGGCGACGGGCTGCCCGAGGTCGTGGTGGGAGGCGAGGCGGACGGGAATGCGTATATCCGATGGTATCAACCGGAGGATAACAACGCATCGGGACGCTGGGTCGGCCACGACCTTGATCCGGCCTGCACGGGAGGAGCACATGACCTCCTGTTCGCGGACATCGACAACGACGGCAGGTGCGAATTGCTGGCCAACGCCATCGGCAGGCGGC
>PUMZ01000359.1 GCA_003551565.1 Candidatus Brocadiaceae bacterium
GCCCCCACGACAAGCCTGACCGGGTGCTTGAATGTACTCACTCACCACAAACCCCCGCTACAAGCCTGTTGTGGATTTATAATGTATGATTATCGGCGAATGACAGATCGGGAACGTAAAGAAGTGGTGCGATTGAGGCGGCAGCGGGGTTATCCGGATCATTCGCCTCCACATCCTGATTCTGAGCCAGGCTGGTTTTTCTTTTCTGGAGCCACGTTCGAACATCGTCCGCACTTTCAGGCATCAGAGGAGCTTTCTGCGCTGGAACGACGGTTACTCGAGGCGACGGCATCGTGTTGCAAACATCGTGCCGGATGGGTTGTGATGCCGAATCACTATCATGCATTGGTTTGGATCGAAAATTTTAAGCTTCTCGCGCGCGCTCTCGGACAAATGCATGGACGATCAGGCCGATATGCTAACAAAAGAGACGGGCTTATCGGGCATCGCCGGGTCTGGTACAAGTATTCCGACCGAAAGATCCGTTCGGTAAGACATTACTGGACTTCTTTGTGTTACATTTTTTACAATCCAGTCAAACATGGTTATTGCAACGATGAAACATGCTGGCCGTGGTCCTGCGTACACTGGTATGTCGAAAAGCAAGGAAAGGAATGGCTTGATTCGCTGAAAAAGGAATTCCCCCTCCGTGATTTCGGGGAAGGATGGGATGATTAAAGGCGGTAGAAGGTTGGCAGCAAGACAGGCTCGTAGTGAGCCCTTTCAAGGGCTCCGTCCGTGGGAAAAAGCCTTACGAGCCTGCAAACGGCGGGGGGCATGAATGCCCCCACTACGAGCCTGACCGGGTGCATGAATGCAAATGCACTCACGACAAAACTGTTCATGTCCCTTCAACTGTTCGCACCTCTTCGTTCGTTAAACCGTACAACCGGTAAACCACCCGGTCAATCAGCCAGTCGGTAGAACGGATGTTACCTGTGTCGTATTTGCCCGTTTTCGGGTCGGGTCTTGGATACCATTCGTCCGAGCCTGTGCGTTCGAGGACGTCGTTCAACGCCCCCAGATCGTCCGCCGTGGCCGCGCGCACTTCGTCCAGCATCGCCGGATCGGCGCCGCGGAGCGCCGCCAGCCATTTGAAACACTCGAAACCCAAGCGCGGCAAATCGTCCAGACCGCAGCGCCCGTGCCGGTCGTCCCCGTATAGCTCGCGCAGCGTGCGGCCGAACGCCTGCTCCGCCTGCCGCGCGTAGGTCAGCATCCGCTTCTGCTTCGCCGTGGGACGCTTCGCGCTGCGGATTTTCAATCAGGTATAGTTATAATCCTGCGACTGATTTTAGCTGCAAACTTCCCTTATTATACGTAATTTCTGAGTGTTCGCTAAGACATTTTGAATCTGCTTTTGATCATTATCTTTTAACCCGTATAGTCTGCACACTAATTTTTCTATTTTAAAGTCTTGTGATTTTGAAATAGGCCCATCTGCTTCTGTAACTTGCCTGACCAACTTGCAAAGTTCATCATGAAGTTCCCGCCCACCGGGGACTTTGTTTGGATTTTTCAAAGGTAATTGTTTCAGAATTTTTTGTGTGACGTATGGAAAACTTCTCCATTCTCGCTCACCAAATCTTAATATATAATATGCAAGCATCGCCCGTGATGAAAGAAGCCCCATCACATATTCAAGATTGATATAACCAACCTTTTCATCGGGTTCAGCTTTCTTTCTGAAAATATAAACCACCTGATTGGACATTGCATCTGTATAATCTAGAGATGCGTAAATGCCAACACCAGTTTTTCTGACAAGTATTTTTGGTGATTTGAAGAAAGGCATACTCTTGTAATTAATTCCTTCATAACTTGTATCAATCCAAAACTGACGATCAATATGGTAACGGTTAACGTTTTCACCAACCACAAATCTCTGAAAATTATTATTGATTTTCTTTTCGCCGACTATCTGCTCTTGGTTAGCTGTATTTTCGATAGGATGGTTGCAATGTTTACATTTTGCTTTATTTTGATCGAAACCACGAGGAAGCGGCATCCACAAATGACAATTTGGACAATGTACGACCATCCCCTTTTTCCCTAATTCAACCCCCCTCATGTCATCCATTAAAGTATCCCACGAAAACATATCTGATTCCATTTTGTCCATCAATTCCAAGTCAGGTCCAGATAATCCGATTCGGAATTCATGATTTTTCGTGCTATTAAATATTTGACGCTTTATGCTATTTCCTCTTAAATTTATCAGGTCTTCAATAGATGATTGTTCAGTATCAAGTAAATTCCTATCCTCTTTTCTGAGTTGCAGGGTCTGGATATCATTCTTTATGCCAAATTCGGTAATAGTGTATATCAAGGCAGCTCTGAAAACATCAAAAGCCCCTTCTCCGACTCGGATAAGAGAACTCAATGTTGATGATTTTATTAAACATTTTCGTGTTGCAATGTGTTCAGGTTGTAAAATACTATCAGGGACTATGAAGCCGTGACTACCATTCCGGGAAATAAGTTCTAAGCTTATTTCGGTAAATAATTCCCAGATATCGTATTGTCCTTGAGACAGAGACCTTGTTTTCTCATGGAAATTGCTCGCGTCTCCTATTTCTCCACCCCAGGGCGGATTGCCGATCACGGCGTCGAACCCCGCCTCCCCCCCTTTTTCCCGCACGCCGCCGTCGGAGCGCTCGAAGAACACCTCCGGAAACTCGATGTTCCAGTGGAAGAAACGCCGCTCGCCGGCCTCCGCGCGTGCCTGCTCAAGGCGTTTACTGTCCTCATCAGGAAATTCCTCGATGCTGCGGTCGAAATGCTCCAGGTCGATGTCCATGCCGTAGTCGATGAAATGGCTCGCGTCCTCCACCCCGAAATGCTCCGCCGTCAGGCTGTCGAGCATCGCGCGGTAGGCCTCGACCCGCGCGTCGGCCTTCCAGTACTCCTCGCGGCTGCGTTCGACGTCCTCGAAACTGGCATCGCTCAGCTCCGCCACCGTCAGCATGTGGCCGACGGCGCGCGCCAGCGGCTCCATGCGCAGCCGGAAAAGTCCGGGCGCGCTGTCGACGCGTTTCCCAAGATCGTCGAGCGAGGCGCCGATCAGGCTGTTGCCGCACTTGATATGGTGATCGAGGAACGACAGCGGGGCGCCGGCCGTGAACGCATGGAGCCAGAGGCTGAGCTTCGACAGTTCCACGGCCAGGGGGTTGAGGTCGACTCCGTAGAGGCACCGCTTCATCACCATCCGCCGCAGCAGATTGAGGTCGGTGAAGCGTTCGCTGTCGGCCGCGATGCCCTGTTTCTCCAGCGAAGCCAGCATCCGGCGCCGGTCTTCACGCAGCCGGTCGAAGACCGGGGACTCGGGGTAATCGTTCAGCATCGTCTCGAGCCTCTGCATCAGGTAATCGAGCGCGCCGACCAGGAAATGTCCGCTGCCGAGCGCCGGATCGAGCACGTTCAGCCCGAGCACGCGCGTGATGGGATCGTAGCCGTGCGGCGGCTGGACGCCGTCCAGCAGATTCAGGAGGAAATTTTTTCGTTCACCGGCGGAGGAGAGCGTTTTCCACAGCGCCCGCGAGTTCGCGGCCTCTTCAGCCGGTCGGTCTCCGAGCAGCGTTTCGCGTATATCTTCCATCGTCCGGGCCGAACCGCCGTCCGGCGTCTCTGCGGCGCTATGTATCTCCAGCGCCTGCTCATACTGCCGCTCCATCGCATCGATCTGCGGTCCGATGGTGTTTTTGACGATGTAGTTGACGATATAGTCGGGGGTGTAGTAGGAGCCGGTCGCCTTGCGCTCGGCCCTGTCGTTTGTCAGGTAGAGTTCGCCCGGCGCGAGGTCAGCATCTGCGGGGTTATCGGCGGGTTTCCAGACCGGTTTCCCTTTCTCGGTGGCCTTTGCCAGGTATGTATCGGAGATGTTGAGTTTGAACTCGAGCAGTCCCTCGTAGACCGAGCCGAGGTGGCGCACGCCCAGGTCGCGGAAGTCGATGAATTTGTTGCTGGTAAAAGACTCGCCGGTCTCACCGTGGCACGTGAGCAGCATGATGGCGCGCGCCAGATGTTTGTCGGAGATGGCGTTGTGTTCCAGAAACTCGGCGGCCGGGCCGATGTCCGGATCGCCCAGCCCGTCGGGAGCGAAGAGGCCGCCGTTGTAGCGTGGGACGTTCAGGCCGGGATCGCCGCTGTTGATGATGCGGAAGAGGTTGCGCAGGTCGTCCCACCAGTCGGTCGAGGTGGTTCCGAGCGGGGTGCCGTCCCGGAGTGCGCCGAAGATGTTCTGTTTGAGCCGGGTGAGGCTGCGTGCGTTGAAGCCGGTGCTCTCGCCCACGGCGAGCAGGTCGCGCGCTTCGGCGTAGAGCAGGAAGAACAACCGGTACAGCAGCAGGAGCGTGGCGCTGTAGATGCGGTCCAGTTCTTCCCGATCCTCCGGCCCGGGATCGGGGTCTTTTTGCTGTTTGCGGTGATGCAGGAATCCGGTGGCGATGGCGGGCACGACGGAGTCGAAGACGCGTTCCTTGAGGCTCTCTTCGACCCTTGCGGCGTACTGGCGGCTGCCTTCGCGGAGGTGGTCGAGGAAGCATTTGCCTCTGGCGTCGGGTGCGAACGATTCCCTGCGGAAGAAGAGGTAAAAGCGCTTGAAAGCATCTGAATCACCGGACTCCAGGATGGCCTGCAGGTCCGCTTCGTAGCAGAGGGTTTCGAACACATCGCTTTCGATCAGGTAGAGCCGCCAGATACGTCCGCTGGTGAGTATGCCCCAGCGGACGCCGGAGTTCCGGAGGTAATCGATGATCTGCGATTCCGGGAAACGCGCGCCGTCGTCTTCACCGCGCCGCGCTTCCCGGCCGGCATTTCGGCGGTCGAGCGGGCGCTCCCAGTATTTTGCTTCGGCCAGGGCCGCCGTGCGGTCCAGGTAGTCCCTCCCGCAGGGTCCTTCGCGCGCGGGGACGGTTGTGCGCGCGGCGTGTTTGTCTTCTTCCGACAGGAACAGCGCGTAATCGGGTGAGTAGCTCTTTCCGAAGGCGGAGAAGGAGATCTCGGGGTCGTATTGCCATCCGAGCGCATCGAGGACGGGGTTGATGAAATCGCTGCGGGTCTGAGCCTCGTTCAGTGTGTGGAGCGCGGGCAGGGTGTTTGTCAGCAGTGCGGCGAGCTGAGCTTGCACGTTTTCAGGATTTTCCGACCATTCCGGCCGTTCCGGCAACCGGTTATCGAGGTAATATTCGGAGAAGAGGTTCCGGTTCACTGTGAGATCTTTGCTCATTGATGCCCCTTCGTGTCGGGTTGGCACTTTTTTCGGACGGTGTTTTGCACCTTTTCCACCATCATATCACAAGACCCTGAGTCGTTGCAGGGTCGATCACCTGCCGGTTCCTTCTCCAGCGGAGGGAGATGAGGAAGGGAACAACTCCCTGAATTTTTCCTTCGCCTTGCGGTGTCCGTCCTCTTTGAGGGCGTTGCGCATCTGTCCGGGGTCGTGTTCAAGATCGTAGATCTGTTCATGGTTGCCGGGCATGTTATAGCGAACATAGGCGTAACGTTGGGTCCAGACGGCCCGTCCGAACTCGCTTTCAATCGGGATGAATTCCCGCCACTTCTTTCCGTCCCGGCCTTCCAGCAATGGCACGAGGGAGCGTCCTTTCAGTTCACCGGGAACCGGCCGGCCCGCCACTTCGCACAGCGTCGGCGTCAGGTCGAGTCCGTTGGAGACGAGCGCATCGCTGACGGCCCCCGGCGCGGCATGATCGTTCCATCGGATAACGAGGGGAACCCGGCAGCATTCCTCGTAAAACGCGGTTTTATGTTCCAGCCGGTGGCTGCCGTCCATATCCCCATGGTCGGAGGTGAAGACAACAACCGTGTTCTCGCCCTGCCCGCCGGAGTCCAGAGCATCGAGCACGCGGCCGATCTGGGCATCGACCATTTCCGTCAGCCTGGCGTACGCCCGGCGGTGGGCCCGCCAGCGTTGTTCTCCCCAGAGCGTGGCGGCCTTGATTTTGAACGCCCGTTGTTTCCTGATCGCGTCGACCGCGGCCGGTTCGTCCTTCTGCGGTTCGTGGTTGTGGGGGAGGGGCGGGTCATCGAATTCCGAGGGCATGTTCAGTGCCTGGTCGAGTGCCTGCAATTCGCTGGTTGCTGTTTTCAGCAGTCGGCTGCTGTAGTCCCCGTCCGGAAAATCGCGGATCGCCATATAGCATATGTCGTGGGGGTTGATAAAAGAGGCGACCATCGCCCAGGGCGCGGGCGGGGGTTTTTTCAGGAATTGTTCGCAGGAATTGGCCAGCCCGTCGCGCTCGTCGTTTTCGAAGTATTCGAACCCGAGTTCTTCCGCACTGGTGTTCGGGAAATGCTGCTTGCCTCCATAAAAGGTCCGGTATCCCGCCTCGCGCAACAGATGTCCCAGCCCGCTCCCGGTTATTTCGCCGGGGATGGGTGGAAGGGCGTCTGTTTCGTTGTTCCGCAATCCGATGGCCGAGGGC
>PUMZ01000008.1 GCA_003551565.1 Candidatus Brocadiaceae bacterium
ATCGAGACAACCTATACGGTCCGGCTGCATTTCGCTGAACTTGAAGACGGCATCGGCCGCGGCGAGCGCGTATTCGACGTGCTCATCGACGGCCGGGAGGTTCTGGAAGGCTACGATATCGCCGGCGAGGCGGGCGGTTCATTGCGCGGAGTGGTGGCGGAGTTCCGGGTGGAAGTTTCGGGCAACACGATGAAGGTGGAGCTGCGCAGGTCCGACGGATCACGCCTCGATCCCGTCATCAGCGGCATCGAACTCGTCCTGACGGGGGAAGTGCGGTAGGGAACAACGGCCGGAGGGCACGCCACGCCCCCCGCGTCCCCGCTGTTGATACATCCTTTATATTAACCCGCATAATCTGCACTAACGGGGGCGCGTGCAATCGGCGGGCTATGGCAAAGCCGGAGTGTCGTCAGGCCGGCGTCCTCAACTGTCCCTGGCCGTTGATCAGCCATTTGTAGGTGGTCAATTCCTTCAGCGCCATCGGTCCGCGTGCGTGGAGTTTGTTGGTGCTGATGCCGATTTCGGCGCCGAGGCCAAACTGTCCTCCGTCAGTAAACCTTGTCGAGGCATTGACATAAACCGCAGCCGAGTCCACACCTGTCTGGAAGATATCGGCACTGGCCAGGTTGCGGGTAATGATTGCATCGCTGTGGGCGGAGCCGAAGGTGTTGATGTGTTCGATAGCTTCCCGGACGTCTTTCACCACACGCACGGCGAGGATCAAATCGAGGTATTCCGTGCGCCAGTCTTCCGGCCGGGCTTCTTTTATACCGGGCAGCCATTGCACCGTGTTCGGGCATCCCCGGAGTTCCACGCCTCTGTCTTCGAGCAGGCGCTTCAGCGGCGGCAGGAATTCTTCCGCGATTTGTTCGTGCACCAGCAATGTTTCCATTGCGTTGCAGGTGCCGGGGCGCTGGCACTTGGCGTTTTCGCAGATTTCAAGCGCCATCGGGATGTCGCATTCCGCATCGACGAAAGTATGGCAGATGCCGTCGTAATGTTTGATAACCGGTACTGTGGCGGTATCCATCACATGCCTGATAAGGCCTTTTCCTCCCCGGGGAATCACGACATCGACGCAGTCTTCGGCGGTCAGCAGGGGGGGGACAGCCGCTCTGTCGGTGGTTTCGATCAGTTGTATGCAATCGGCGGAGAGGGCCGTTTCCGAGAATGCATTCCGCAGCAGTTGATATATCGCGATGTTGGAATGGATGGCTTCCTTGCCTCCGCGCAGGATGACTGCGTTGCCGCTTTTGATGCACAACGCCGCGGCCTCGGCGGTCACGTCGGGCCTCGACTCGTAGATGATGCAGACCACGCCGAGCGGCGTGCTCACTCTCCGCAGCCTCAGCCCGTTGGGCAGGGTCCATCCGTCGATGATCGCTCCCACTGGGTCTTTCAGGCCCGCAATATCGCGCAAGCTGCCGGCCATGTTTTTTATCCTTGCATCCGTCAGTTCGAGGCGATCGAGCATGGCGGCGGAGAGCCCGGACTCGCGCCCGGCCCGGAGGTCGGCGGCATTGGCGTCCTGCAGTTCACCGGCGCCGTCGAGCAGGTTATCGCTCATCCGTAGCAAAAGCGGGTTTTTGACGTCCGATGTTGCAACCGCCAGGTCGCGTGAGGCGTGCCGTGCTTTTTTTGTAACATCGCGAATGTATTCTTTGATATCCATGTGCTTCCTTTGAAATTGCGGTCAGTTTAGTACAAGGGATGGAACAATTGTGTCCAACGCCCGGGGGTCCCACGGCGCATCCCCCTGCCGGATGGCCTGGATCCCGCGTTCTCAATCGTGGGACAGGGAGCTCTCGCCCAGCATCAGGAGGCGTCCGCAACTGTGGCAATGAACGGGTTTATCCCAGCGCATCAGTTGATTTTCAATCTGTTTCGGGACCTTGGTGAAACAGCCTCCGCAGATTCTTTTTTCGACTTTTGCCAGAGCACGTTTGTTTTTGGAATTCGAGATCTGGTCGAATTTTGACAGGAGTTCGGAGCCGATTTGCTCGCGAAGGCTCTTTTGTTTAACGCTCAACTTTTCGATCCGCTGGTTGTATTCTTCCCGGCTCTCCGCGACCCGTTGTTTTATCTCTTCAAGAGTGTTTTTTTCTTCTGCGATTTTTGCCTGCAGTTGCGCTTCCCGCTCTTTCAGCTCATCCACCGTTTCCAGGGCCTCCAGTTCTTCATCTTCCCATTTCGACATATCGGCTTCGTTGCCCAGGACGGCGCTGAGAATCGCATCGTAGTCTTTCTGATTTTTTGTTGTATTCAGCTGAATGCGCAGTTTTTCATTTTCTTCCTTTTTCGACTGTATTTTCACTTCCAGGGCATCGCCTTTCTTCTGGTTTGCGAGTTTCTCCTCGTGGACGCCGGCGTATGCTTTTTCCAGTTCTTCAACGGTTTCCTTTTGCTTATCGATGTCTAACTGAAGAGATGCTTTATCTTTTTCGATTTGTGCAATATCATCTTCGGTCGATTGCAGAAGCATCAATCGGTTCAACTGTTCCTTCAGGTCCATAGTGGAAATACCCCGTACAATTGAGCGCATTATCAGGTCGGGATTCCCGGGCGATTTCACGCCCGGCTCCCCATCACGTTAATTTTCTGCGTTCCTTTATTTCTTCTTCCTCTTCCTCGTCTTCGCCCAGGCCTTCGACAAAGCCCTCCAGCGGCCGGTTGCGTCTGGGATGCTGGAGTTCCCGGATCGCTTTGACTTCGATCTGGCGCACGCGTTCCCTTGTGACATTGAATATTTTTCCGACTTCTTCCAGTGTGTAGGTATAGCCGTCGCCGAGTCCGTAGCGCAGTTTGATGATCTCGCGTTCACGGTAGGTCAGGCTGTTGAGGATCTTATCCATTTCGTCCTTGAGTATTTCATGCGTAGCGGAGGACAGCGGTGATTGAGCGTCGGAATCTTCGATAAACTCACCGAACGTGCTCTCCTCCGACTCGCCGATGGGCCTGTCGAGGCTGATAGGGCGGCTTGAAATCTTATGGACGCGGCGCGTCTCGTCGATACTGAGCTGGGTCGCTTCGGCGAGCTCTTCCAGGGTGGGTTCGCGTCCGAGCTGTTGCGAGAGCTTTTTCACCGTCTCACGCATATTACTCATGGTCTCGATCATGTGGACGGGTATCCGGATGGTGCGGGCCTGATCCGCGATGGCGCGGGTTATCGCCTGGCGGATCCACCAGGTGGCGTAGGTGCTGAACTTGAAACCCCGGCGATGTTCGTATTTATCAACGGCGCGCATCAGTCCGGTGTTGCCCTCCTGGATGAGGTCCAGAAAGTTCAATCCTCTGTTCCGGTATTTCTTGGCGACGCTGACCACCAGTCTCAGGTTGCCGCTGGAGAGGTCCTGTTTCGCCTGTTCGTATTGATCATGGACATGCAGCAGTGCTTCGAATCGACGTCTGAACACGTTGAAGGGGAGGCAGAAGTCACTTTCAAACTGCTTCATTTCTTCCCTGAGAGCGTTGACTTTTGCGTTTTTCTTCGGTTTTTTTTCTTCGAGTTCGTTGAGTTGATCCTGCAACGCAAGGCCCTCTTTATGGCGCTGCTTGAGCCGTTCCATATGGGGCTGGATCTTGCGCATTCTCAGCCCGAGTTCTTCCAGCAAAATCTGGTTTTTTCGGCAATGGACCTGGATCTGGCGCAGGATGGCGATTTTCTTCTCTTCACTCAATTTGCCGGCATTTTTCCATTTCCGCCATTCTTTCCGGGTTTTGTCGATCAATTTCTGTATGGTTTCAATGTTTTGCGGCAGACGGGCGGTCAGGGCTTCCTTCTCGACATCTTCAATGGCGGAGACATCAAGGGTCCTGTCAAAAGGCACTTCGTGCGCGTACACCTCTTCCATGGTTTCTATCGATTCCCGGATGCACGGTAAAAACTGCATTATACGTTTTCGGAAGCGCTTGCGTGTGATCTCGATGCGTTTGGCGTAGTTGATTTCCTGTTCGCGGCTCAGCAGCGGAATCTCACCCATCTGGGTCAGATACATCCGGACGGGGTCCTCGATCTGTTCGGTGCTGCCTGCAATGTCTTCCAGTTCCTCGGCTTCATCATCCTCCGTCAGCACTTCACTCACGTCTTCAACATCGACCTCGGTCAGTTTCGACTCATCGATCAGTTCGATTCCCTGCTGGTCGAGGGCCAGCAGCACCTCGTCGATGTATTCCGGGTTAATGGCCTCTTCAGGCAGCAGATTGTTCAACTCCTCGTATGTAAGGAATCCCTTTTGAAGTCCACGTGTGAAGAGTTCATTTGTCTGCTCGTCCCAGACCGGTTTGTTGTTTTTGCTTTGTTGTTCCATAGGTCAATCTTCCAATCGCATCTCAAATGTTATGGCAAGAAATAGTTAAGCGTGGCACGCCGGGACGCCGGCAAAGCCGGACCCGGTTGGCAAAAGCCGTCATGAGGGAAGGGCATGATTTATTTGCATTCCTCCTTTCTGCGTACCTCGACGTAAGCTTTCAGCCATGTCTCCTCGTCCTCCATCGCATTGTCGTTCGGTGCGTGCCGGTGCCGGGTTCTTCTTCTGTCCAGGTAATCAACATAGGCCTGCAGGCGTTTTTTTTTGTCCCCCGTCGCATATTTTCGTTCCTTCTCCACCGCGGCCCTGATTCCGCTGACCGTCTCCCGGTCGGTGAGCGTATAGAGGAAGTCCGATTCCGAAACCGCGCCTTTTTCTTCGGCCATCTCCAGAAGTGTAGCCAGCAGTTCGCGCTCGGAGGTATCGTCGAACAGGTCGCGGTCAAAAAGCTTGTTGCCGGCCACTGTTTTTTGGTACTGCGGATTGACAAGTAAAAACGTCAGCATTTCACGGAGAAATTTTCGTTCGGCGCCCGGCGGCTGGAGGCCGGAACCTTCGTCCTCAGGCCGGCCTTCTTCATACCGTGGCCGTCGCTGCATGCGTGCGACATAATCAAATGCACTCTGTGGCTCGACGCCCAGTTCGGCGGCGATTTCCCTGACGAGCATCTCCCGCCGGACCTCGTTCGGGACGACCGCGGCCGTCTCAGCAAGTTTTTGAAACAGCTTCGAGCGCACTGAACGCCGGCCCAGGTCGTGGTCCCGCCCGGCTTTTTTCAAACAGAACTGCAAAAAATCATCGCTCTCGTCCAGACTTTGTTGAAAAGCTTCTTTGCCGCGCCGGAGCAGAAAATCGCACGGATCCAAACCCGAAGGAAGCAATGCAACGTTCGGCTCCATATCACCGGCCAGGAGGGTGCGGATACTCTTTTCCGCCGATTGTTCGCCTGCCGTATCCGGGTCGAACAACAAGATGACTCTCTCGCACAACTTGCCCAGCATGGCAGCGTGCGAGTCGGTGAGCGCCGTGCCCAGCACGGCCACCACGTTTTCAAAACCATACTTATGCGCCATGATAACGTCGGTGTAACCTTCTACAACAACTGCTGTTCCGCTTTGTCTTATGGCTGTGCGAGCATGGTCCAGACCGTAAAAACAGGAGCTTTTGTTAAAGATCGGCGTCTCCGGGCTGTTCAGGTATTTCGCATCCTGTTCATCATCCAGTGCGCGTGCACCGAAGCCGACGACACGCCCGTTCCGGTCGTTGACGGGGAATATCAATCTGTTCCTGAACCTGTCGTAAAAAGAATCCGTACCTCGGCGCGGTATAATCAGTCCGGCCCGCTCCACCATGTTCAGGTCGAGGTTGCGCCGGCGGGCGACCCTGACCAGATTGTCCCAGCCTTCCGGGGCGTACCCGATCCGCCACTTGTCAACAGATTCCCGGTCGATTTTTCTGTTCTTCAGGTAGTCCCTTGCGATGTCGGACCCGCGGGCTTTCTCCAGGCATTTGATGTAGAAAGCGGAAGCCAATTCGTTCAGCCTCCGCAATGCGTTTGTTTCAGGTTTTCGCCGGGGACTCTCGTCAGCTCTGTCAAACCGGGTCAGATCCACCCCGGCGTCGCTCGCAAGTTGCTGGAGGGCTTCGAAAAACTCCAGACCTTCGAGTTTTTGCAGCAGGGTGAATATGTTGCCACCTTCCCCGCACCCAAAACAGTAATACAGTCCCTCTTGCGGTTCGACCGAGAACGAGGGGGTTTTCTCCCTGTGAAAAGGGCATAGCCCCCAGTGCTTTCCTCCCTTCTCCCGCAGTCTCGTATAACGGTTCACGAGGCGTACCACATCCGCTCTTCGCACTATATCCCGGATGGTATGTTCGGGAATCCTGCCTGCCAATAGCAGTGCCTTTAGCGAAAAAGAGGATAAGCTGGAGACGATGACCGCACACAACCCACAGTATACATTATACCCGGTTTCTGAAAAAAATCAAGTCGAATGATGAATTTGCGCTGTCGCGCATTTTGCAAGGGTCGGGGCGCAGATACTTCTTTGAGCCGCCCTGTCTCCGGGGTAGTCAGGGCGCAAATTCCATATTTTCCCTCCGTGAAGGTTTTTCGGGGATTCAGGCGGCTGAATCCGCGTCGCGGAATGAAAGCGGATATTTTTCAAAAAACCGGTGAACAACATATAACTCCGATTATCCATTGTACAGAATAACGGCAAATTTTTCAATTCTTTTGCCCTCTGACTGAAGAGTTTGCGCGGTAAGCTTATTTGCGTGTGCCGGGGCGCAATTTGCACGGCGATCCACCCGGGGGCCCGCTATTTCAGGAGATTTTTCCACCGGGACAGGCCGGGTGGAAACGAACGGGGTTCTTTGAATATCTACGACCGTCTTAACCGGGAAGACCCAGTTTTTTGAAGTGATGCAACCTCCAGATCATTCGATCGTTATAGTCCGTCTATTTCACGCGTTCTCCGTGCCGCAGGTGTGCCGCTGAGGACGCGACCGCAGGGCCTGCCTGCAGCTGGCAGGTCAACCGCCGTTTGCCCGGCGCCGACACACACCGGTAGAATCTGAAACCCCGAAGAAAGCGACCCATCATACCGTTGTTGCTTCCGTTATCTTGAATATTTTCATTGGTTTATAAAATATGCGGGATAGATCTGCGCTGTTGGCTTGTCCCGCGGGTGCTCATTTGACTTTTTACCGGATTCTGCTGTATCCTTAGCGGGTGGCGTATCCGAGCGGGGGCGTAAACCATACTCATACAACTACAACATGCAGCCGGAGAGGAACCTGAATATGTATAAGATTGCAGTCATCCCGGGAGACGGAACCGGGCCTGAAGTGGTTGCCGAAGGGCTAAAGGTGATCGATGCCGTTTGTGCGGCGGAGGGCATAGAATATCAGACCACCAGTTATGATTTCGGGGGGGAGCGGTACCTGAGCAGCGGGGAGATTCTTCCGGACGGGGCGGTGGAAGAACTGAGCGGCTACGACTGTATTTACCTCGGAGCGGTCGGGCATCCGGATGTGGAACCCGGAATTCTGGAGAAGGGGCTCCTGCTGCGGCTGCGTTTCGAACTGCAGCAGTATATTAACCTGCGGCCGGTCAAGCTCTATCCCGGAGTCGAATGTCCGCTGGCCGGCAAAGGACCGGAGGATATCGACCTGGTCGTTGTCCGTGAAAACAACGAGGGACTCTACTGCGGCTCGGGCGGTTTCGTTTACAAAAACACTCCCAATGAAGTGGCCGTTCAGGAAATGATCAATACCAGGTTCGGCGTGGAACGGTGCCTCCGGTATGCTTTCGATTATTGCCGCAGGCGCAACGCGGCCAGGCAACTCACCCTCTGCGCCAAGACCAACGTGCTCACCTACGCACATGACCTGTGGTGGCGCGCTTTCAATGAGATCGGCGAAGAATATCCCGATATCCGGCGGGATTATGCCCACGTGGACGCCACATGCATGTGGATGGTGAAAAATCCGGAATGGTTCGATGTCATCGTCACGCCCAATATGTTCGGCGATATTATTACCGATCTCGGGGCCATGATACAGGGCGGAATGGGTATAGCCGCCGGCGGGAACATCAATCCTCAGGGCGTTTCCATGTTCGAACCCATCGGAGGAAGTGCACCAAAATATACCGGACAGGGGAAGATCAATCCTCTTGCCGCTATCTGCGCCGGGGCCATGATGCTCGATGAACTGGGCGAGACGAACGCCGCCAGCAAGGTCGAGAAGGCCGTTATGAAGGTGACCGACGGAAAACTGGAGAGCCTCTCGGCGGGGAAGATGGGCCACAGCACGTCCCGGGTCGGGGATATGGTGGTGGAGGCGTTGGAATCCGAGATGTGAGGACAATCCATAATTCCAGGAGAAATGCTCATGGCAGGGCCGAAAGTTGCAGTGATAGGTGCGGGGAGTTTCTTCTTCGGTCAACCGGTGATCCACAAAATGGCCACGTCCGATGTTATGGCGGGCGGCGTTCTCGCCCTGGTGGATACAGATCCCGAAGTTCTTGATACCATGGTCGGGCTGGCCGGGCGTGTTTTTGAAAAAACAGGCTGCGGGGTCAGGGTCGTCGGCTCAACAGACAGAAGTGATGTGCTGGAAGGCTCGGATTTCGTCGTGCTGACCTTCTCCCACCGCAATGCCCATTACAGGGGTGTGGATACCGGGATTGCCGCCAAACACGGAATACGCATGTGCAGCTCCGATACCATTGGCCCGGGAGGCGTTTTCCGCGCCCTGCGGGAAGCGCCGAGAGCCCTGGCGATGGCGGAAGATGTTCAGAAGCTCTGTCCGCATGCATGGGTGATCAACTTCGTCAACCCCACGACCGTGATGGGCATGGTGCTGCAAAGATATGCGCCGGAGGTGAAAAGTTTCGCGCTCTGCGACGGCAACCACGAGCCTTATAACACGCTGAACTGGTGCAAGAAGGCCGGGATCCTGCCCGATTCCGCGGATAGCGTCCCTCCCCGGGTGCAGAACAGGCTGGATCTTGCCATCGGAGGGGTCAATCACTGTACGTGGCTGGTGCGTTTCCGTTACGACGGAACCGACATGATGCCGGAGCTGCGCAGGCAACTCGTCGATGCGGTGGAGGAGGAGCGGAAGAGACCGGGGGAAGCGGCGAAGGCGCGTTTCAACAGTGCCTATACCCTCAAGCTCTTCGATATCTATGGCGTGCTGCCCACCAACATGGCGCACACCAAGGAATATGTGCCGTTTTTCCAGGGGTACGGCCGCTGCAGCGTTGAACCGGAACCGGTGAGGCTCTTTGATGCCGGGCAGCGGGCGGAGAGGATGGCGCAGGCCTGGGAGGTGACCCGCAAATACGCCGAAGGTGAGAAAGAGGTGGAGGAGTTCCTCTCCAACGTCGCCGACGACCATGCCACCGACATCATCGAGTCGATGTGGGGCGGACTCGGCAAGTGTTTTTTCATCAATACGTTCAACCGTGGTGCGGTGACCAACCTGCCCGACGATGCCTTGCTGGAATCGCGTTGCGACCTGGATATGCACGGACCGCGTCCGCAACCGGTCGGCCCTTTTCCCCGCGGGGTGCTGGCCCTTCAGCACCAGATCCTCGACACGCATGAGCTGACCGCGCAGGCGGCCGTCAGCGGTGACCGCGCCCTGCTGCGCAGAGCCTTGCTATGCGACCCGATTTGTAATAACATAGAGGATGTGGATGCATGCATGGACGAGTTGCTCGATGCCCAGCGGGAGGCTTTGCCCGATTATTGGTACTGAACCGGGAGGTGACGGCATATGGAAGAACTCGTGGTGTTGATTATTTTCGGGCTGATTATACTGTTTAACTTTATTCTCAAAAAGCTCGCCGGTGCAACCTCGGAGAAGGAGCGGAAACGTGATGCGGCGCCGGCCGAGAGCACCGGGTATTCGGCCCCCACGGAAGATGTCAAAGAGTTTCTTCAGGAAATCAAACGCCGGGCCGAAGAGGCGCAGGCCGGCCATTCGCAGTCGCAGATGCAGGCCCACCAGCTGCAACAGCAGAGAGAAGAAGCCGCACGCCGCCAGCGTGCACTCGATGTCCGAAAACGCAAGGAACATGCCGCCCGGCAGCGGGCGGCGCAGCTTGAAGAACAGAAAAAGAAAAAACCGGCATCCGCCACCGGGAAAGCATCCGAAAAAACGGTACGTCAAAAAGTCCGTCAAAAGACCCCGGCCGGCCCCGGCGGGGGGAGGGCAAAACCCGGGATCCGCACCGCCGCCGGCCTGGAACGTCTGGTCGGCTTGAACCGGGCCGAGCTGCGCAGGGCCGTGGTCATGTCCGAAGTCCTGGGGCAACCCATCGGGATGAGGGATATGCAGTAATGTGTGCGTTGCTCCCGCCGCATGTGACGACGCTTGGTTCTCCGTCGTCTTCCCGGATGTTGAAATCGCTTGTTTTGATCAGGATTCTCTCCTGAAGGGAAGACATTATTTTTATTTTTTGTCACATCTGCGCCACTGAAAACGCGTGACATGTTCGGGGTGGCGTCGTGATTTCCGATTCCGGAGCTCCTGAAGGGGCTCACAGCGGACCTGTTGCGACCTTTGCGGCTGTGCTCCCGACAAACCTTTTGGTGACGGTCTTTTGATGTCAAAACTTCTTTGACCCTCATAGCGCCGTGAAACGGGATGATTGCCGGAGAGTTCCGACAGCAGCCGCTGGTAACGATCAAACGCCGGGAGGAGGCATGCATGCCTGGAGAACGCATCAGAGAACGTAAACGGGACATTCCCGTCGTATGCGCCGCCGATATCGTCGTGGTCGGAGGCGGTTGCAGCGGCGTTTTTGCTGCCGTCCGTGCCGCACGCCTCGGCATGAACGTCGCAATTGTCGAGAAACAGAACTGTTTCGGCGGGGCCGCGACGGCCGGCGCTGTCAATGTGTGGCACAGCCTTAAGGATACCGAAGGGCGCCGGCCCATTATCGGTGGGCTCACACGTGAAGTGATCGATCGCCTTCGCAAACGGGATGCTGTGCTGGAGGATGCCGGTTCCGTATCCGCATTCCGGTTGAATACGGAAGAGTTGAAGGTGGAACTGGACGAACTGGTCCTTGAACACGGTATCGTGCCCTTTTTGCACACCCTCTATGTTGCGCCCGTTGTGGAGGGGAACATGCTTCGGGCGATCATTGTCGAGAACAAGAGCGGCAGGCAGGCGCTGCGGGCCGGTCAGTTCGTGGATGCAACGGGCGATGCGGATCTCGCACGCGATCTGGATCTGCCCGCCCATGATCAGGAGACTTTTCAGCCGCCGACCACATGCGCAAAGATTTTCGGGTTTCCTTCCGGCGATGATTTCGACTGGCCATCGGCCGTCCAACAGCATGGGGCCGAATTCGATCTTGAGCCCGACTGGGGCTGGGGCGGCCCGATACCCGGGGTTCCCGAGGTGCAGATGCGTGCGGATACACATGTTTTCGGTGTGGATGTTTCCGATGCCCGGGAGCTGACAGGGGCGGAAATGGAGGGGCGCCGCCGGGTGCGTGGCATTCTGGACGTTATCCGCAAGTACGGCCCCGCTGAGGTCCGGCCCGTACTGCTGGATCTGGCTGCAGTCATCGGCGGGAGGGAAACACGGAGAATGTCGGCCCGTTACAGGCTGACAGGCGAAGATGTGCTCCATGGCCGCCGCTTTGATGATGCAATCGCAAATGGTTCTTATCCCGTTGACATCCATCATTGCGACGGTCCCGGCATTACATTCCGCTATCTGGACGGCACCGAGACGATCGTGCCCGAACGCGGCATGAAGCCCAGGGTCGGACGCTGGCGGGATCCGGTCGCCGAAGATCCGACTTTCTATCAGGTTCCTTTCCGGTGTCTCGTGCCGGAGCGGGTGGGCAACCTCGTCTTTGCCGGCCGTATGCTCGATGCCGACCGCACGGCTTTCAGTGCCGTGCGTGTTATGGTGAACCTGAACCAAACGGGCGAAGCGGCAGGCGTTGCATGTGCTCTTGCAACCGAAGGCGATTGTCTGGCCGGGGACGTTGATCCGCATCTGCTGAGAGCAAAACTGGCCGAAGGAGGGTCCATTATCCTGTGAAAAAACAAACGGCTGAAAAATACCGGAACCTCAGAACGATCATCGGGGAGTGGGACAGGTGCGTTGTTGCGTTCTCGGGCGGATGCGACAGCACCCTTCTGTTGCGGGTCGCCGTTGATATGCTGGGGACCGGGAATGTTCTGGCGCTCACCGCCCGTTCGCCGTCGTTTCCCCGTTATGAACTGCAGGAGGCGCGGGAGGTGGCCGCGGAACTTGGGGTGGAACATGTGGAGTTCGATACGGACGAATTGGGTGATCCGAATTTTACCGGGAACTCCCCGGACAGGTGTTACTATTGCAAGCGGGAGCTGTTCGGTCGGGCGCTCCGGCTGGCTCGGGAGCGCGGTTTCCGCCGGGTGACCGATGCCAGCAACCACGATGATGCGGAACATGATTACCGGCCCGGGTTGAGGGCGCTGAAAGAACTCGGCATACGGAGCCCGCTCAAAGAGGCACTGCTGACAAAACCGGAGATCAGGGAGATATGCCGCCACCTCGGGCTTGCGGCCCATGATAAGCCTTCTTTTGCCTGCCTCGCCTCGCGATTTCCCTACGGAGAGCCGATAACGCGTGCGAAACTTGACAGGGTGGGCGCGGCGGAGATTATAATGAAAGAGGCGGGCTTCGCACAATTCAGGGTGCGCAGCCATGGCGATATCGCCAGAATTGAGCTGGGGCCCGGTGAGGACAGTGTCTCGCTGCTGGACGGCGGAGCGGGCGCTATCGTCGACAGATTCAAACAACTCGGTTACGTTTACGTCACGCTCGATCTGGAAGGTTACCGGACCGGGAGCATGAACGAGGCCATCGGCCGCAAGTCCGTGCCGGTGGAAGCCTTAAAATGACAGGAGCTGACAATGGTGTATTCTGACAAGGTGATGGAGCATTTTACCAATCCCCGCAACATCGGGGAGATCGAAGACGCTGATGGAGTGGGAGAGGTGGGTAATCCGGTCTGCGGCGACGTTATGAGGATCACGATAAAAGTCGAACAGGACAGGATTACGGATATCGCTTTCAAGACGCTTGGCTGTGCGGCTGCGATTGCGACCAGCAGTATTACGACGGAGATGGCGCGCGGGAAAACACTTGATGAGGCAATGAAGATAGAAAAAGGGGCCGTTGCCGAAGAACTGGGCGGGCTTCCGCCGCAAAAAATGCACTGTTCCAACCTGGCCGCAGAAGGATTGCATAAAGCAATCGAGGATTATCGCGCAAAAAATACGAACTCGTGATCGCGTGGAAGCTGACCCCCATATTTCATCAACCAAAAACAATAATTAATATAAAGGATTTAACAAAAGTATGATGGGCGCTTTCTTCAAAGTTTCAGATTCTGCAGTATGTACCGGCGCCGGACAAAACGGCGGTTGACCTGCCTGCTGCAGGCAGGCGGCGCTTGCTTTCTGCAGCATCTGCACCACCGAGAACGCGAGAAACAAGCGGGTTGGCGCCGGTAAGTTCTCATGTCAGCCTGCGAACATCCCGGCGCATGCCGGCTTGCAAGCGGAGGGAGTCCTGTGATGTGGCAAGTCCTCGGCGGACCACACAGTTTCTCCACCGCGCCCTGTGCCGCTGGAAACGGATGGGGTTCGCTGAATAGCTACGATGCACGAAGGGGCAGAGGGTATCCGGAGATCACGGCAGAGGCTCCGATTCGCCGCCGGCCGGGGTGGTCCACTGAATACCGGCAATCGCCTACCCGGCCAGGTCGAAATCCAGGCGCCTTTGCGCCATGTCGATGTGGTCAATTTTCACCTTGACCGGCTGACCGAGCCGGAAGGTGCGCCCCTTTTTGCGGCCGACCAGGGCCCGCCGGCCGGCCTGATATTCGTAATAGTCCCCCTTGAGTTTGTTGACCCTCACCATGCCTTCGATGGAGAACTCCTGGAGCTGTGCGAAAAACCCGAATTCTTTGACACCGGTGATGACGCCGTCGAAGACCTCGCCATGCGCTATGCCCCGCTCCTGCAGGAAACGCAGCAACTTCAGCTTGATCATCTCCCGTTCGGCCTTGTCGGCCGTCTCTTCGGTCAGGGTGCAGTGCCTGGCGATGGGGGCCAGCTTTGCATCCGACCAGGTCTTTTGCTGCTTTTTTAGTTTTCCACCAAAATGCGCGTCCAGTATCTGGTGGACGACCAGGTCGGGATAGCGTCGTATCGGGGATGTGAAATGGCAGTAGGTGGAAAAATGCAATGCAAAATGCGGCGAGCATTCCACGCTGTATTGTGCGCGTTTCATGCACCGGAGCAGTTCCATATTCACGGCTTCGGCAAAATTCGTCTCCCGCACATCGATCAGCAACTGCTGGATCGCCCCGCGGTCGTAGGGGTCGATTTCCCTTTTTAATACGGTTTTTATGAAATCGGCGAAGGCATCCAGATCCTCGGGATCGGGCTCTTCATGGATCCTGTAGATTCCCGGCAATTTCTTCTCCTGCAGGAAGCAGGCGACCGCGACGTTGGCGGCCAGCATGAACTCTTCCACGAGGCTGTGCGAGCGGTCGCGTTCGATCTGCGATACCGCTTCGACTCTGCCGTCGTCGCCGACATTGACATCGTATTCCGGCACATCAAGATCGACCGAGCCGACCCTTTGCCGGCCGGCGCGCAGTTTTCGGGCCAGTTCGTCCAGGTTCCTGACCAGTTCTTTGATCTCTTCCGGGCATTCCCGTTCATCGTGCGGGTCCTGCGCATGTTGGGATTTTTCATCTTCCTCCAGGATGCCCTGGACCTGTTTGTAACTCATCTGGGCATCGAGTTGCACGATCGAATGAAAAATTTTTGAAGAAAGAAGGCCGCCGCTGTTATCGAAATGCAGTTCCACGGTCTTGGCCGCCCTGTTCCGCCCGGCGGCAAGGCTCAACTTCTGTTGCGTGGCTTCCTGTGGTATCATCGGTATGAAACTGCGCACCAGGTAGACGCTCAACGCCCTTTTGAACGCTTCCCGGTCCAGCAGGCTGCCGGGCTTGACGTAGCAGGACACGTCCGCAATGTGTACCATCACGACATGGTGTCCGGTCCCGGGGTCAACAAACATCGACAGGGCATCGTCGCAGTCTTTTGCGTCTTCGGGGTCGACCGCAATGGTGAGGATGCCGGAGAGGTCGCGCCGGTTGCGGAGCACTTCGCCGCCGGGTTCAAACGGTATCTTTTCCGCTTCCCGTGCCACATCTCCGGGAAATTCTTCCGGGAGGTTGAACTGATGGATGATGGACAGTTCGTCGATCTCCGGTGTGTTCTCGGTCCCCAGGACCCGGGTGATATTCCCCAGCGCCCGGGCATGGCCTTTCCGGGGATCCGGCCAGTGTGTTATTTCCACCAGCACTTTCTCACCGTCCCTCGCGTTATTTTCGCTGCCGCACGGTATCAACACATCGGTTTCGAGCGAGGGTTCGTCGGGCGTGACGGCCCCGGCGTTCTTGCCCCGGGTGGAATGGAATGTACCCACCAGGTTCGTGTGGGCACGTTCCAGCACGCGGACAACCGAGCCCGACGGGCCCTTGTCCTTCTTTGTTTTTTTCCCGGGCCTGTACCTGACAACCACCAGATCGCCGTCCATTGCCCCGCCGAGCTGCCGCTCCGTTATGAAAACATCCTCGTCATGGGAGGCGGAGACGGGTATGACGAAACCGAATCCCCGGGGATGGTGATCAAGGTGACCGACGAGCATGCTGTTGCGTTCCGGCCTGTCCCAGCCTCCGTTCGAAAGCTGCACGATTTCTCCAGCCTGTTGCAGGGCGTCGAGCAGGCTTTCAAGATGGGAGTGCTCTTCGGCCGATGCGGACAGCCTGCGGAGCATCTCCTTTGTCTTCAGCGGCCTGTACTGCCGGGAGTTGATGAGTTCAAGTATTTTTTCTTTTGTTATCATAGCTGAATCGTTCGGCTATTGTAATGCAAAACGCAGGAGTATGCAAAGGTGGTGCGGGTCCTGCCCCGGGCAACCCGTTGCGCCGCGGCGCAACATTGCACGGTGAGTACAGGAGGGTTGAGGGCTCTTAGCCCTCATATTTCATAATGATGGGTGGCTTTCTTCAGGGTTTCAGATTCTACAGTGCGTATCGGCGCCGGACGAACGACGGTTGACCTGCCTGCAGGCAGGCGGCGTTTGCTTTCTGCCGCATCTGCACCACGGAGAATGCGAGAAACAAGCGGGTTAATCTTCTGCAAACGTTTTTTTCTTCCGATTCATTCCGGGCCGATCGGCATCTGCCGGTGGGTAGGGGTAGATTCCTTTCGCATCTCCGTTGGCCCATGCGCGTTCTGCGATCGCGGCCCACTGTTCGGCCGTTTGATCCATGTCATCGGCCAGATCGGTCACAAGGGAGTCGGCGCCCTCATGGGTCGGTTGCACGTCTTTGCAGTTGTCCAGGTATTCGCGGAAAATCCATGGTCTGTCGATCAGCATGCAGGGGCGCAGGTGGTTGCCGTCGTAAGGGATCCCTTCCCGGATGGAGCGGAAGAACGGATGTTTCAGAGCTTCGGTCAGGGAGGTCTGTTTGATGTTGTCGACGGCGAAATGACAGAACACGCACGGTTCGATGTCGCCGTCATTGGTGATATGAAAATAGCGCTTGCCGCCGGCCATACATCCTCCTGTTTCCGTGCCGTCGTTCCAGAAATCGGCCAGGAAAATCGGGTAGGCATTGCGCAATGCGTAGACTCTCTTGCGCATGAATTCACGTTGTTGGGCCGTAACCATCAGTTGCGGGTCCGGATCTCTTCCGACCGGTATATACTGGAAGTACCAGCCGTAGAGGCAGCCCTTTGCGATCATTGTCTCAACGAACTCATCGCTCATGATCTCTTCGGCGTTATGGCGGGTGGCCGTGGCGCTGAAGCCAAACAGCACGCCGTTCCGCCTCAGGTTCTCCATCGCCTTCATCACCTGATTGTAGGTTCCTTCACCGCGTCGTGAATCGGTCCGGCTTTCCCCGCCCTCGATACTGACCATCGGCATGACATTGCCGAGATCTGCAAATCGCGAAGCCATCTCGTCATCGATAAGGGTGCCGTTGGTGTAGATCTGGAACTGGCTGTTCGGATGGTTTTCATAAAGTTCGAAAAGGTCTTTGCGCACTGTCGGTTCCCCGCCGGAAAAGACGAAGAAGTGCACTCCCATTTTCTCTTCCGCTTCGTTCACGGCGTTCTCGATCAGTTCCAGTTCGAGATCGCTTTCCCGTCCATATTGTCCCGCCCAGCATCCCTTGCATTGCAGGTTGCACCTGGCGGTGACATCGATGACGATAATGTGCGGCGGCTCGAATCCTTCTTTTTGTTTGAACCTGGCACGATGCGATCTGCTTAAAAACCATGCGTAACCGTAGAGGTTGCGCACCAGAGAAGTTTTCGCGGCCACATTGAGTTCGTCCCCGATCCGTTCCAGCCATTGTCCGAACGGGTGTCCTTGCTCGACCAGCCACCGGAAACGCCGCGCTTCCCTTTTATCCTTCGGGTCGGAGGCCACTTTTTCGAACAGGCCCCACATCCTGGCGAGCCGCTCCGGGGAACTCGCCAGAATCTGTCCGGCGGCTCTTTGCAGAAGTTGCTCTCTTGCCAGATTCTTTACCTTGTCCAGAAACATGATCACCTCCCGATATTCAGAATCAGATGGTGCAGGAATCCGGAAAGCCCAACGCGCCAGCTGCGACTGCCGGCGGCCCTTCAGTCAGGTCGTCTGTTGTGTCAAAACACCGTTGCGATGATCGTACTATCGCGCGAACCTGCTACCTTTAAATATACAACATAATACTTTGTCTGTCAAGGCCGCTCAGTGAATTTGCAGGGACATGGTATCCATCCTCAGGGGGAAAGGGCCGGACGCAGGGTTTGCTTCCGGCCCGCCCCGCGTCCAGCGATCTCAGGGCGAACATTTCTGAATCTTCGTAACCATTAACGTGCTAATTTCACGCGTCCTCCGTGGTGCAGATGCGGCAGAAAGCAAACGCCATTTGCCTGTGCTCAGGCCCAAAGGGCCTGCCTGCAGCAGGCAGGTCAACCGCCGTTTTCCGGCGCCGGTACACACTGGTAGAATCTGAAACACTGAAGAAAGCGACCCATCATACTGTTTTGCATCGTTTATGTATATTTTTTGATTAGATTTATGAAATGTGTGGTTTGAGCCTGGACGTGAAAGCGGGCCGGTGCGGTTGTCCGGGGTGGGGAGGAAGGCGGGCGGTTCTCATCTCCAGCGAATATGGGCATCCCACCCCTGTTCGTAGGGGTCGCTGCTGACCGGGGCGTAAATGTCATAATCGTCCTTCGGCTGCCGGGCGATATGGGGGTTGCCGATCTTATCTTCCGGGCTGCGATCGCTTCCACCGATGAATTGGATGTGCCCGTCGGCAAACAGCACATTCACGCCCGTGCGGTGGTTCAGGCCCCACGTCGTGCTGTCGTCTTTATCTTCAAGCCGGTCGGCGTAGACTGCTCTCATGGTGTCCCACCTGTTGAAGGACATGTCAAGAAAATAGCCGATGTCGTTTTCATCGCCCTGCAGATCGACATCGACGGGGTTTCCGGGACAGCTGAGAAGATCCGGATTGTCCAAAGCGCCGGCTTCTTTTGCGGCCAGAAATATGTCGCTGGTGGACGGTTCCTCGGGGAGGAGATCCCGGTCCGGCGCGGCCTTGGACATACCCAGGATCATGAGCGTCTGCCTGATATTGTTCGCACATGACACCTGCCTTGCACGGCCCAGTGCCCGTGAGAGGGCGGGCATCAACATGGCGGCCAGAGCGGCGATAACGGCGACCACGACCAGCAACTCTATCAGGGTGAAGAACCCCCGGCCGGACGGTGCGGCGCCATCGGTTGATTTTGTCTGCGTGGTTGGCATCGTTGCAATTTGATCAGGAGAACTCTTTCAATAGTATACCGGCGACCATAAAAAAACAAGTGAACGGGAGATCTTATGCAATGCAATTGTAAAATCTGCCATTTAATGTTAAACTCTCATCGCAAGGGTAGTTTCTCGGTGAACCACGTTATTTCAGGAGTTTCTTGTGGCGGAACAGGTCCGGTGGAAACGAACGGGGCCTCACAGAACATCGACTCGCAAGATATCGTCCAAAAAAATTTATCGGCGGGAGTTCTTATGGATGGATTTTTATTGCTTGCAGACGGTACGAAACTGAACGGTCAACTGAGCGGGTGCAGCTCTCCCACAGCGGGCTGGCTGACGGTCAACACAGGGGTGGTTGGCTTTCAGCAGATGCTGACCGACCCGGTCTACCGCAATGTGCTGCTTGCTTTTACCTATCCGGAGGTGGGCAACACGGGTGAGGCGGCGTCTTTTTCCGAATCGGACACTGTCCAGCCGCGGGGGGTCATTGTGCGGGAGCTCTGTTCTTTCCCATCCCATTACCGGGCCGGGGGGGGGCTTTCCGAGATGTTGTCCCGCGCGGAAGTTCCGTGTCTATCGGGAGTCGATACGCGTGGTCTGGCGGTTTTGTTGCGCAGGAACGGCGAGATGCCTGCAATGATCGCTTCCGCAGATCATGATGAATCCGATCTGCTCCGCCGCCTCAGGGACACCGGACGGCCCCGGTGGGCGGCGGACGGAGAAGGCGGTACGGAGCGGAAAATGGGGGGGGAGTGTGGCCCGGAGGTGGCCGTCATCGATCTGGGCATGCGCAATTCTTTTGCCGGGCAGTTATGCCGGTGCTGTCGTCCCAGAATTTTTTCCTGCGATGCCTTGCCGGAGACGGTGATGGAACAGGAACCCGACGCTGTGGTTGTTACGGACGGACCTGCCGTCGGCCCTCCGCCGGAGGAGTCGCTTGAATTGCTCAAAAGCATCATCGGCAGAGTTCCGCTGCTGGCATGCGGATTGGGCAATATCGCCCTGGGCATGGCGATGGGGTGCGGTATAGATTTTCTCCGCCGCGGCCATCATGGCGCCAATTACCCGGTCAGAGATGTTCAAAGCGGTGCGATCGAGACAACTTTTCAACGGCATTCGGTCGTGCTGGACAGGCAAAGCGCAGAGCAATGCGAGCATCTGGATGTCTCCCGTATCAACGTCAACGATGGTTCGGTGGAGGGCGTGCGCACCGGCGACGGTTTGGCGATCGGGTATCAGCATCTGCTCCCCCTCCACGGACGCGACGGCGTCAATCATCACCTCTCGGAGTTCATGGAATCGCTGTGAAGATAAGATCCGAACGCCCCGTATTTTTTCAATCTATGTCTGGAAAAAGAGCGAACACTCACTACCCAATGACGAGGGAGAAAAATCCGGAATTAACGGCAACGGATGAACGACTCCCACGCAGAAAAAGCCGGCGGAGCAACAATTTCTCATTCCCGATTCCGGTTTAGGAGGCAGTCAGCATATGCCACGCAGAGAAGATATTAAAAAGATCCTGATGATAGGAAGCGGTCCGGTGATCATCGGCCAGGCCTGCGAGTTCGATTACAGCGGCAGCCAGGCATGCAAAGCATTGCTTGAAGAGCAGTATGAAGTGGTGTTGATCAACAGCAATCCCGCCACCATTATGACCGATCCGTCGATGGCGCATCGCACGTATATCGAACCCATTACCCCCCGTGTGATTGAAGGCATTATTGCACGGGAACGCCCGGATGCGGTGCTGCCGACACTCGGGGGGCAGACGGCCCTGAACGCCGCCGTGGATCTGGCGAAATCCGGGGTGTTCGACCGGTACGGCGTGGAGGTGCTGGGCTGCGATCCGGAGGCTATCAGTGTGGCGGAGGACCGCCAGGAGTTCAAGGACGCGATGGTCGGCTTGGGACTGCGGGTTCCCGAAAGCGGGATCGCGCGGAGCATGGACGAAGCCGGCCGGCTGATGAAGGATATCGGATTGCCGGTGATCGTCCGTCCCGCCTTCACGATGGGGGGGACCGGCGGCAGCACCATCTACAACACCGAGGAAGCTCCCGAGCTGCTCAAGGCCGGTCTGAAGGCCAGTCCCGCCGGCGAGATACTGATGGAGGAAAGCGTTATCGGCTGGAAGGAAATCGAGTTCGAGGTGATGCGCGACCATGCGGATAACGTGATTATCATCACGAGCATGGAGAATATCGACCCCATGGGGGTGCATACCGGCGACAGCTTCGTTGTGGCGCCGGCTCAAACCCTGACCGAACGGGACTACGCCTGCTATGTTGATATTTGCCACAGAATAATACGCCGTATCGGGGTGAAGGGGGGGGGGATCAACATCCAGCTGGCCGGCGATCCCTGCAGCGATGAGATCGCCATCATCGAAGTGAATCCGCGCCTCTCGCGCTCCTCCGCTCTGGCGAGCAAGGCCACCGGATTCCCCATCGCAAGGGTGGCGACAAAACTTGCCGTGGGATACAGCCTTGATGAAGTGACGAACGATGTGACCGGGTCCACATGCACCATGACCGAACCGACCGTTGATTATTGTGTGGTCAAAGCGCCCCGGTTCACGTTCGAGAAATTTCCTGCAACCTCCAGGACGATCAATACGAGCATGAAGAGTGTGGGCGAGTCGATGTCGATCGGGCGCAACTTCAAAGAGGCCTTCCAAAAAGGCCTTCGCTCGCTCGAAATCGGGCGCCATGGCTTCGGCGCCGACGGTAAAGACCTGCAACAGCCGCCCGAAGAGAACCGGATCGTTGCAAAACTGGCGCAACCCAATGACGAACGTATTTTCTATCTGCGCCATGCTTTCATGCAGGGATTCGGTCTGGAGAGGATCCACGAACTGACGCGGATGGACCGGTGGTTTTTGAACCAGTTCAAAGAACTGGTCGAGTTCGAAAAACTGCTGATGGAGATCGGAGCGCTGGATGCGGCGGAAGAATCTCAGCTCCGGCAGGCCAAACAGTGGGGATTCAGCGATGTGCAGCTGGCGCATTTGCTCGGCTCCACTGCCGCGGAGGTGCGTGCGCGACGGCACGAGCTGGGGATACGCCCCGTTTACAAGCTTGCCGATACCTGCGCGGGAGAGGTCGAAGCCTCGCATCCCTATTTCTACTCGGCCTACGAACAGATCGATGAATCCTGTGCGACGGACAGAAAAAAAATCATGATACTCGGCGGAGGCCCGAACAGGATCGGACAGGGCATCGAATTCGACTATTGCTGCGTCCATGCCGCGATGGCCGTCAGGGAAGAACATTGCGAAGCGGTCATGGTCAATTGCAATCCCGAGACGGTCAGTACCGATTATGACACGTCCGACAGGCTGTATTTTGAGCCGATGACGGCCGAGGATGTGTTGAACGTGGTGGATGTCGAACGGCCCGACGGCGTCGTTCTGCAATTCGGCGGCCAGACCCCGCTCAATATCGCGGCCCGGCTCCAGGAGGCAAACGTTCCGTTGCTGGGAACCAGTGTGGAGAGTATCGATCTGTGTGAGGACAGGAAGCATTTCAAGCAGCTGCTGGAGCGCCTCGGTCTGAAACAGGCCCCGAACGGGACCGCCACCTCCTATGAGGAGGCCTTCAAGCTGGCCCGCGGGATCGGTTATCCCATCCTCGTGCGTCCCTCGTATGTACTGGGCGGCAGGGCGATGGAAATCATCTACGATGAATCCGACCTCGAGCATTTCATGAACTGTGCGGTTGACGCTTCCCCCGAGCATCCGGTGCTGATCGACAAGTTTCTGGAAGATGCCATCGAACTCGACGTCGACGCCATCAGCGACCGCGAGAACGTCGTCGTCGGCGCAATCATGGAACACATCGAGGAGGCCGGGATCCATAGCGGCGACAGCGCCTGTGTGATGCCCCCCCAGACCGTGCCGGAGGCGGTCAATGCAGAGATAAAGAGACAGACCGAAGCACTCGCCAAAGAACTCAATGTCGTCGGCTTGTTGAACATACAGTTTGCCCTGCGTGAGAACGAGCTCTACGTGCTGGAGGTCAACCCGCGGGCGTCCCGAACGATACCTTTTGTATCGAAGGCGACCGGCATACCTCTGGCCAAGCTTGCCACAAAGGTTATGCTGGGGCATAAATTGCCCGAGCTCGGGTTGACCGGACAGGTCAAACCACGCCATGTCAGCGTCAAGGAGGCCGTATTCCCCTTCACACGTTTCCCGGGCATCGATACCGTGCTTACGCCGGAAATGAAGTCGACGGGGGAAGTTATGGGAATAGCGAAAGACTTCGGGCTCGCATTTGCGAAAGCGCAGATGGCCGCCGGACAGCACCTGCCCGGTAAAGGGACTGTTTTTTTCAGCCTGCGGGACCGCGACAAAAACTCCTGTTGCGCCCAGGCCGCACGCAGCCTCAGCGCTGCCGGTTTTACGCTATTCGCAACCGAGGGCACTTGCAGGTGGCTGCAGGACAACGGGGTGCAGGCCGGCAGAGTCAACAAGGTGCGCGAGGGACGTCCGCATATTGTCGACAAGATCATCGACGGCGAAATCGATCTGGTGATCAATACGCCCAGCGGCAAGCATCCGCGTGAAGACGAGGTGGCCATCCGGCGGACGGCCTGGGCGCAGAACGTGCCGCTTATTACGACGGCCCAGGGCGCCATAGCGACGGCGAAGGCCATTGGGCGGTGCACCGATGCGGCGCATTCGGTGTGCACGGTGCAGGAATACACCGGGGATGCAGGGGCCTGAGGAGCACAGCCGAAAAGGTCGCAACAGGTTCGTAGTCAGCCGTTTCAGGGGCTCCCGACTCCGGAAAACACGACGCTAAATCAGGGACCCCTGCCTGCCGGCAGGCGTCCACTACGGGCCCGGCTTCCGGCCGGGCTGCCGGGAACCAACACTTTTATGAAATTCGGGTTAAATCCAAAAGTGAGTCCGGTGCGCGCGTGAACTTGACGGCAGGGGCAATAGTGTATATCATACGCTCCGGAGGTGCAGCCGGATTAGTCGCAACCGTTTGTAATGGGGCGCTTCAGGGGCTTCCGATTCCGGAAAACACGGCGTTAACTCCGGGACGCCTGCCGGCAGG
>PUMZ01000004.1 GCA_003551565.1 Candidatus Brocadiaceae bacterium
AGTCTGTCCCCCGGGAAGAAGCAGAAGAGATAAAACAGAGGGTGAATGAGAATTATGAGAAATACATGGCTGCAGGAAAAGAGGATGAGGATGAAAAGGTACCGGTCCATAAGATTGCCCGTTCTATAAAAGAAGATCTCGGCGACCGGGGATTCAGCGGGAAAAAACTGGTTGATCTCTGTCAGGAAGCCGGCCTGAAGCAATTGAAACATATCACACATCACGCTCAGACGGTGGGAAAAAATGAAGTTGGAAAAATAAAGAAGACGGTTCTGGGGTTATACCGGCGAAAGATTCGCAAGGAAGAAGCCGGAAGAGCCGCAGGCACTCAAGTTCGGACTCCAGATTCGCATGCCGAAGCCCGGTATAAGGAAGGCAACAGGCTTATGGATGACGGGAAATATGAGAAGGCTGTTGAGGCCTTCAACCGGTCTATAGAACTGGATCCCCAGAATTTCCGTGCCTGGTCATCCAAGGCTATAGCGCTCACAAAAATAGCGGTTGCAAGGAAAGACCTTGCTGTAGGCACAATCGATCAGGCTATGGCGATGCAGGACGATGAGCATACGCCTCTTCTGAATATACTGGTGGAAGAAGCCCGGTTTGCGGCTAAGCGTGCCCTTGATATAAAACCGAAAGACAATAGGCTAAGGGACAACCTGCAAGATCTGCTGAAGTCATTTGATGAATAATAATGTGAAAGAACTTATTCATTCCGCATAAGGAGGGATTGACAGACAGGTCTTTGAAATACGAGTGCGATCAGTGTGGGTGGGGTGCGTCAGGGTCTGGCCAGGAAGAAGAAGATACGGGCCGTCCGACTTTTTTCCGGATCAAGCATACTCGCCCGTATAATCGGCGTTTTTTTACTCATTTGTGGTTTGTCGGTGATGGCTATAATGAAATCATGGATCGAGGCGGTCGGCATTTCTCAGGATAATCCGGTGCAATCCCCGCTTGGGTTTGACATCCCCCGGAAAAACTCATAGAATAATCGTCAGTGGGCTTGAGCAGGAATCTGTTCGGGCAGAGATAAGTTACGACTTTTTTGCAGGAGATGTGACAGTGGTTGCAGAGGGAACAGTGAAGTTTTTTGACAGCAAGAAGGGGTTCGGGTTCATTCAGCCCGACGATGGGGATGAGGACGTATTTGTTCATTACAGCGCGTTGAATATGGAAGGCTTCAAAGACCTTCAAGACGATCAACGGGTGAGTTTCGAGATCGAAGACAGTGAAAAAGGGTTGCGGGCCGAAAATGTAACCCCCCTGTGAGAACAAGCCGCTTCTGGCGGCTGATTTTCAGCCTGTTGTGTTTTGATGACACAGCAGGCTTTTTCTTTTTTTTCTCCTTCGTATTGCGCTACAGTTGCGGCACCCGCATCCGGCACAGGGTGCAATGAAGTAACGATATTTTTCTGAAATAGGCTTTTGATGGGCTGGAAGGTGGTGTTGTGTAATTCCTGTGTAACCCTGTTAAGAGGCGGATAGTTCACGATGCACAGACAAAATCTCTTGCACAAATACATAGCATTGGAAGACGATGTGTTCGGGTATGAACTGGCCGGGAGAGGTGAACTCGACCATGGATCAGTCTATTATATGCATCTGACCTCCCAGACATGGCGGGGGATGGACTGGCGACATCATTTGACTGTTTTTATCCCCGACAGGGTTGTTCACGAAGACAGTGCTATGGAAACTGCAGCGAAATGCTGCATGATTACTCGGATTTGGTGGTGAACTTTCCTGTCATTAAGAATCAGTGCGCGTTAGTGATCGGGCCTGTTTGCCATCCCGCCGGCGAAACCCGCACCGTTAAATCCGATTTTTGACCCCGAAAATCGCGTTTAAGGGTCATTTCAAGGGGGCCAAAACACCCTATGTCCTTGATTATCAACGACCTGGCGAGGGCGGCCCCCAAACCAGAAGCTATCGCACGATATTGTTGAGATGAACGGATCAGTTGCAAACAAGGGGCTTTTCGGCCGGCCTGATAGATCACTTTCGTGAAAATCTCGCTTGCCGCCTAACGGCTGTTTTCGGATACCATTGATTGACAGCCCAACTGCCATCGACGGTGATTTCTATGGCTGCAGTATAAATGTATTTTCCCCTTTGCTGCACCCGCCAGCTGAAGTTATGGCTTACGCCGTTTTTCCCGAAGATTGCGGCATGAAAACGCACCGGCTCGTTCTGTTTGCCCAGCTCTTCTATCGCACGCAAACTTGCCTGCATATCATCGGGATGGACGATCAAGGGAATATCCAAAAGGATTTTATTATGCCACAAGTCATCTTCAGTCCAGCCAAGTTTGTCCTCCCAGGCTTGATTTACGGTGACAATATTCGCTCCCCTGTCGGCCAGGCAGAGGAGATGGGCAGAAGAGAAAAAAACAGCGCCCTGTACTCTGTCTTTCGCCAACCCTTCGTTCACCGGTATTCGCCTGTCAGCCATTTCCTCTTCCCACGATGGATTTTTTTACGTGGTAGCGTAAGACTTCAACTCCAGCATAAGCATATCAACAATAAAGCTTACTCACAGCATACCTGCCCCACATAGTTATGATGGACAACCTCAGTTTTTTCCCGGCTAAACGAAAAATTATCGTCGGCAATAAATATCCCATACTTCTGCCCCCGTTCTCTGCCGGTCTCGCACCTCTTTTCAAGTTCCGAGATGACATTCCCCGCCGACCTTCTCCTGATTTTTGTGCCGTGGATATTGCTGACTGCACAGAATTCGCACCTCCTGGGACATCCCCTCGTCGTGGAGATGGGCACCGACCGGGGGTACAGGTACTCCAGGCCCACCTTCCTGCCATATCTGTGGATCAGGTCCAGATTCGGAACGGGTAATCCGTCCAGGTTCTCGACCTGCCCGCCCCGCACGACCCCGTTGATCCGTCCATTGACCACCTGCTCGATCACCTTCTCTCCCTCTCCCTGCACGACTGCATCGGTGAAGGCGGCGAAGTGTTCGGCCTGCTCTTTCCCCGCCATATGCGGCCCGCCGACGGCCGTCCTGGTGCCGGGCTTTTGGGACCTGAGTTCCCTGAATAGCTTTTCCGCCCGACGGGCGCACGGTGAGATCACCAGACCACCCACGAAATCCGACTCAAGGACCTGCGGCAATATTCTGCCGGAGTTTTCCAAAAAAACCTTTTGCCGGTTTTCGTCGTAGATGGTGACATCGTAGCCCTTACGATGGAGTATAGTTCCAAGATAAGCCAGTCCCAGGGGGGCGGGACTGAAGAGGGCCATGGGGTTATTTCCGCCCCGGATATTTACCAGGGAAACGATCGGTCGATGTTCTGTTGTTTTTCCCATTTTCCCGTCCAACAATTATGGCATTCAGGTTATGCGCGCGCATGGTTACGGGCGCCACGGCTTCCAACCGCAGCATCCGGCTTCAAGCCCTCATCTCCCCGAGATATGAAGTTGGCTATATTGCTCAGACTTCCATACACTCTCAGAAGGCCCTGATCTTCGCAGGTGTCGTACAAATGAATCAAACAGGTTTCTTCATCGACGTCGACCGCACCGTCAGATGTTTCCGCCCCGAAGGCCCTGATCTGAACGACGTATTCAGTGTTGATAATGCGGCATTCCTTCATGCCGTCGCAATTTTTGTTGACAACGTCAACATAAACCAGCATGGCTTTTTCTCCCGCAAAAAGTACAATTGGAAAATTGCCGGGAATGGCATCCCGGCAATCGCTTCTCCACTACCACAGATGCACCACTGAGAATGCGTAAAAATAACCAGGCTAGCCTCCCCCTGCGGCAACGCCGGCTTTCTCTTCCATCTCAAGCCCTTGACCCTCCTCCGCGGGCGGGTAAGGGTAAAGACCTTTCGCCTCCCCGTTGTCCCAGGCCTTCACGGCGATTTCGGCCCATTGCCGTGCCTTCCGGTCCATATCATCTGCCAGTTCGGTGATGAGAGATTCCGCGCCCGCGTGCGTGGGCCGGACATCATCAAAGCGCTCCATATACTGACGGAAAACCCACGGGCGGTCGATCAGCATGCAGGGCCGCAGATGGTTCCCGTCGTAGGGAATCCCTTCCCGGATCGGCTGGAAAAAGGGATGCCGCAGCGCCGCCGTTATGGTGGTATCCTTGATATTATCGGCGGCGAAATGGCAGAACACGCACGGCTCGATATCCCCGTCGTTGGTCACATGCAGGTAACGGTTGGCGCCCGCCATGCACCCGCCCGTCTCGGTGCCGTCGTTCCAGAAATCGGCCAGAAAGATCGGATACGTATTGCGCAGTTCGTAGACCTTGCGCCGCATCATCTCCCGCTGCCCGGCCGTTACCATGAGATCCATGTCGGGATCCCTCCCCACCGGGATATACTGGAAATACCAGCCGTAGAGGCACCCTTTATCGATCATTTTTTCGATGAACTCATGGCGTATAATCGATTCGGCATTGTGACGGGTTGCGGTGGCACTGAACCCGAAAAGAACACCGTGCTCCCGGAGGGTCTCCATGGTCTCCATGAGTTTCTGATAAATGCCTTCACCACGTCGTCCATCGGTCAGGGCCTCATCGCCTTCGATACTGAGCATCGGCATCACATTACCCAGCTTGGCAAACCGCGCGGCCATCTGGTCATCGATAAGCGTCCCGTTGGTATAAACCTGGAACTGGCTTTTTGGATGGTGTTCGTAGATTTCAAAAAGGTCCTCACGCAGCGTGGGTTCCCCGCCGGAGAAGACGAAGAAATGCATCCCCATCTCCTCTTCGCACTCCGATACCATCCTTTCAATATGTTCCAGCTCCAGGTCGCTGTCGCGTCCGTATTCGGAGGCCCAGCAGCCCTCGCACCGGAGGTTGCACCTGGCAGTGACGTCGGTCACGATAAGATTGGGAGGTTCGAACCCTTCCTTTTCTCTGAACCTCTCCCGTTTGTCCCCGTTCAGGAACCAGGCATGCCCGTAGAGGTTTTGAATCAGGGCGTCCCTTGCCGCGGGGCTGAGTTCGTTCCCTATCCGTTCCAGCCACCTGCCGAACGGGTGGCCGCTTTCGACCAGCCAACGAAAACGCTGCGCCTCGCTCTTGTGTCGGGGTTGGGAAGCGACTTTCTCGAAAAGTCCCCACATCCGGGCCAGTTTTTCCGGGGTCGCGTCTTCCAGGTTCTCGCTTATGCGTTGGAGCACTCTGTCGCCGGCCATATTTTTGACTTTATCCAGTAACATTGCATTGCCTCCTTGCCCTAACCGTAGTAATGTTGACCATAACGGTTCGATATAGGGGGGGCGACCACGTTTACGGCGGCCGCCCCTTCGTCCGCTTTTTCCTGCAGGATGCAACCGACCGGTTAATCTTCGCTTTCGGACTTGACCTCCACTTTTTTCCCCCTTGATTCGGCGGTTTTGGGCAGCCGGACCGTCAGGACGCCGTCTTTGAAATCGGCTTCGGCCCTCTCCTCGTCAACGGTGGGGGGGAGTTCCAGAGTTCTGGAGAACGAGCCCGAACTGCGCTCCACGCGGAGGTAGTTTTTGCCTTCTTCTCTGTCTTCCTCCTCTCTGCGCCCTTCGATGTGGAGCCTGCCGTCGTCAATGGTCACGTTGAGGTCTTCCTTTTTCACCCCCGGCATCTCGACTTCCGCTTTATACTCTTTGTCCGTCTCCGAGACATCAACGGCCGGTCCGAGGTCGAGCCCTCTCCGCAGCAACGGGGCAAGTTCCGCACCGGTGCTGAAAAAATCCTCCAGGGCCTCACGGAAAAACTCCTGAACATCGTCTCGTGCCGGCCTGTCGATGCTTTCGGGACGTCCACGCCTTTTCCTCCACGGTATCAGGTCCCTCATAGGCATAGTGTGCACCTCCTGTTGCTGTAAGATTCAGTTTGTTCGATCCGCTATTTAATTTCGATCCGCCGGGGCTTATACTGCTGCGATTTCGGCACCCGCAGCCTCAAGACCCCGTCCTGCATGGTGGCCTCAATGCCGTCGGTATCCAGCCCTTCGCCGACGGCGAACGACCGGTAGAAATCCCCCGACTCGTATTCGCCGCTCTGCAGGGACATGCCCTCTTCCCGGCAAGGCGGCACTTTCCCGCTGATGCTCAGCACGCCTTCTTCCAGCGTCGCCTCCACATTCTCACGGGGCACGCCGGGCATATCCGCCAGCACCTCGATGCAATCCTTCTTCTCGATCACGTCCACCTGCGGAACAAACGCGGCCTCCGGTTCGATCGTTTCCGTCTGAAGCGTCCGGGGCCGGTCGTCCCTCTTCGCGACTTTCTGCTCTTTATTCATTGGATTTCTCCTCCTGTTAACGAAAGTTTGCCGGGACAATAGAGCGCAAAACAGCGCTTTAACTGATTTCTATCTGTTTGGGCTTGCTGGCCTCGTGGCGCGGCAGCTCAAGACGCAGGATGCCGTCCCGGTATTG
>PUMZ01000399.1 GCA_003551565.1 Candidatus Brocadiaceae bacterium
CACGGTTTATATCGGCAGCCGCGACGGCCACCTCTATGCGCTATGGACGCATACCCACACGTTGACAATGCTCACACCGGAGGGCGAGGGCGTCGTCACTCCCGCACCCGGCGCCCACCAGTTCGCCGACGGCGCGGAAGTGACCGCCGTTGCCGAACCGGCCGCCGGTTTCGCTTTCACCGAGTGGACGGAGGACGGAACGGAGGTTTCTTCGGACGCCGAATACACCTTCACCATGAATGAAAATCGAGAGCTCCGGGCGCATTTTGAACTCGCTGCCGACCACGCCGTCACCCTGAACGCCGATCCGGAGGAGGGGGGCCGCGTTTCCGGCGCAGGCGGCTATGACGACGGCGAAGATGTCACAATAACTGCTGAACCGGAAGATAATTATGAATTCGTGCGATGGTATGTTACCGATAATCCTGACCTGACTTTCAGCGAAGAGGCCGAATACACGTTCGCGGCCGAGGGGGATATCGATCTGACCGCCCGGTTCGAACTCACAAGTTATACCGTCACCGCGACGGCGACCGACGGCGGGACGATCACACCCTCCGGGAACGTGCCGGTCCAGCACGGCGACAGCATTTCGTTCGATATCACTCCCGGCGAGGGGTACTTTCTCGAAGACGTCATTGTTGACGACGAGAGTATAGGGGCCGAAGATGCATATACCTTCCACAACGTGACCGGCGACCACAGCATCCATGCCATATTCCGCAGGTTCTATACGATCACTGCAACAGCGGGCGAAGGCGGCAGAGTCGAACCGGCGGGAGAAATACAGGTGACCGAAGGGGAAGACCTCACGCTGGAGATAATTCCGGCCGGATATTTCCAGGTCTATGATGTGCTTGTCGATGGCGCAAGCGTCGGCGCCGTGGAACAGTACACGTTCGAGAACGTCGAATCCGATCACAGCATCCATGCAGACTTCAATGTGCTGATATCGGGCCTGCTCACTGAGGATATGACATGGACCGAAGAGATCAGCCCCGTCCGAATACCCGGAAACCTGAGGGTTGCGGCGGATGTCACGCTGACCATCGAGCCGGGGACCGTCGTCCTGTTCGGACGCAGCAGGGGGATGAGTGTTGCCGGGAAACTCCAGGCGGTGGGGACCCTGGAGAATCCGATCGTCTTCAGCGGGACAAGCGAGACCCCGGGCTGGTGGCGAGACATCCGGGTTTATGACGCCGGTTCAGCAACCCTTGAGCGGGTCGAGATAGCCTACGGAGGGGCCGGATGGCGTGGATCGAGGGGCGCATTGAGTAAGAGCGGGGACGGTGCGCTGACGCTGCGCGACTCCATTATCCGCGACACCGGTGGAGCCGGACTTGTCTTCGGCGGAAGCACGGGCCAGCACGAGATTGTGAATGTGACGCTGACCGGCAACCGCACGGGTGTCGCCGTTTACGACCAGACAGATACGCTGCTGCTGGGGGGCGCCCGGTTCGATGGAAACCGGATCTACGGGATTTTTAGTTCCAATTCGGCCGAAGTCGACGCCCGCCACGCGTGGTGGGGGGATCTGTCCGGCCCGCATCACGAGATTAAAAACCCCGACGGCGAGGGAGACGGCGTCAGTGACGGCGTGCTCTTCGATCCATGGAGACGGTTCAGAATCGCTTCGCCGCGGCGCCCGGGAAGGCTGGTCGCCGGCGATTCGCACCGCCTCCGCGGCGTAGCGCCAGACGCCCCGGAAGCCGTGTTCCAATGGGAACTGAGCGACGGGCGGAGCTTCGACGGGCTCGACGCCGGTGTGGTCGATTTTCCCGAGCCGGGCATCTACGAGGCCGTGCTGATCGCGGAGTTCGACGGCGAAGAATTTCCGAACCCCATTAACTGGTCGGTGGAAGTCGTCGATGACACCGGCGATATACCCGACCTCAGTGTGACCGATGTGACGTACCCGGACCCGACCGAATGGGATATGAACGAAACCGTCGAGGTCTCCTACGAGGTGCAGAACATCGGAGACGGCCCGGCCGAAGGCGCCTGGACGGAGGCGATTTACCTGTCGGAGACGCCCTACCTGGAGGCCGGCGACATCCTCGTCGGTTCCAGGACCGTTGATCGCAGCGTCCCGGTCGGCGATACTTACGGAGACTCCTTCACCGTCTCTCTCGCCGGACTTGCACCCGAAGGAACCTATCACATCATCGTATCCATCGACGACGGATGGGAGAGGCTCGATCTCAGCCGCCTGAGTAACCGCAGGGCGCAGGAGACCGAACTGCGGATACCGACCCTCCCGGAAGGCCAGGTTGAAAACGTGCCGTTCGGGGACGGCGAGGTGGTACATTACCACCGCCTGGAAGCGGACGCCGGCAATAACCCCGTGCTGACGTTTGATGCAACGGAGCCCGGCTTTGAAGTGTTTATCGGCGCGGGCAGGCTGCCGACCGAATCGGGGGCCGACCGGATGATGGAGGGCGGTGAATTGATCATCCCCAACCTGGAAGATGAAACCTGGTATATTCTGGTCTTCGGCGAAGATATTCCCGCGGCCGGTTCCTACGACATCGGCTGGGAAGGCGCAGAAGTCAGGATCGGCGATCTGACGCCGACCCATTTCGGCGCCGAAACTGGTTTTGAGATCGACGTAACGGGAGCGGGCTTCATCGATCCCATGGAAGTAATCCTCATCGATGAGCAGGGAACCGAATACCCCGCCGAAAGCGTCGAGATAGAAAATTATGAAATGCTCACGGCTCACTTCTCTGCCGATACCCTGCCAACAGGCGAGACCTACGACCTGCGGGTAATGCGTCCCGGGGACGGAGAGGAGGACCAGATGGCAGCCGCCTTCGCCAGGTTCCAGACCGTCGACGGCGGGCCGATCTCCGAGGATACCACATGGTCAGGTGTCGTACATGTCGAGGAATGGCTCGAGCTGCTTACGGGCGCCACCCTCACTATCGAACCGGGAACGACCGTCCTGTTCGACCCGGGGGCAGGGCTGGATATCCGGGGAAGTCTGGACATCCCTGGAACGGTTGATAACCCTGTGCTGCTCACCGCGGAGAGCCAGGCCCCGCAGCCAGGCGACTGGGCGGGCATCCGCGTCCATCAGAACGGTCACATCAACCTGAAGAACTTCGAGATCGCCTACGCCGTATCGGGGATACGTGTGGGTCCGAGAATGGTGCGGCGGGATTTGAATATTGAAATCAATCTGGCCAACGGGATCATCCGCGATGGCAGCGAGTATGGCATATACGACTATCAGCCGTTTGTGAACATCACCGCCGAAAATCTGCTCATTGCAGATAACGGTTACACCGGCATTTTCGTGCGTGCGGAGTCGCGGCACGTCTTCCGCAACTGCACGATCGTGGGTAACGGGCACGCCGGAAGCGGCTGGAGCGGCGCCGGCATCCATCACGGTGCGCCGCGTATCGAGATGGACAATCTCATTGTCGCTTTCAACGCCAACGGAATACACCATACCGGCGGCGAACCGGAAATTATTATCAGAAACTCTCTCTTCTATAACCCGGACGGCGGTAACTACGTGGGGGGAAGCATCCAGCGGCGGCCGTGGCTTCCCGCCCTGCTAGAGACGCCGGATAACATCGTCGGCCGGAATCCGCTGTTCGTCGATCGCGATGCGGGCAACTACGAGCCCGGGGCTTTCTCCCCCGCGCTCGATGCCGCGGGCGCTCAGAATGCCCCAAAGCTGGACAAGCTCGGCCGCGAGCGGTTCGACGACCCGGGTGTGGAGAACCTCGGGACAGGGCGCCCCGCCTACGTGGATATCGGGGCCTACGAGCGCCAGACGCCGAGCGCCCCGGCCGCCGACCTCGCCATTGTCGATTTGACCGCATCTCCCGACGACCTGGAGGCCGGCGACCTCCTCTCGGTATCCTGGACAGTGGAAAACACCGGCGAACGCGACCTCGACACCGAACAGTGGATTGATGCGGTCTATTTGGCAGCCGAACCCGTTCCGCGCGCCGCCGATGACATCCTGCTGGCCGAAAAGTTCTACGGTGACGGACTGAATACAGGCGAGAGCTATACACGGAATATCGATGTACAGATACCCGAAGGCGTTGCAGGACCCCAGTACGTCATAGTGCGCACGAACAGTACCCGCACGTTCCGTGAAATAACAACCCGGAACAACACCGGAACGCTTGATCACAGCATCGCCGTGGGCGTGCCCCGGCTCGAACTTGATCAGCCTTTTGACGGAAGCGTGCAGCGCCGGGAATGGACATACTTCCGGCTCGAACTCGATGGCGGGCGCTCGGTGCATGTGGAACTCGATGCCGAAGCCGGGGGCACGGTGGGCCTGTACATGCAGCACGAACGCGCCCCGCGTCTTTCCGATTACCTCCTGGCGGCGGCCGAGTCCGGACAGGCCAGCCAGGACCTCCGCATGCGCAGCCCCGAGGATGGTGTCTATTACATCGGCGTCCACAGCACGCACGCAAACACCGACTTCACCATCACGGTGCATACGCCCACGCTCGATATCCGCCGGGTCGCCCCCGAGGTCGTCGGCAATGCCGGGACCGCCACGCTGCATGTGATGGGCGATGATTTCACGCTCGATACCGAGGTGACGCTTATCGCACCGGAGAACGGCGATGAAATCGCATCCGAGGTCTGGTTCGAAAGCGTCTCGGACCTGTATGCCAGCTTCGACCTCGCCGGCGCCGAAGCCGGCCCCGGGCGCTACGACCTGATGGTCAGTGAACCCGAAGACGGCTCCGTCATTCTGCCGGAGGCCGTGGAGGTGGTCGAAGGGGGCGAGCCGGAATTTGACGCACGGCTGCAGACCCCCGGCGGCTCACGCCCCGGGCGCCGAACCGAGCTGATCATCGAGTTCACCAATACAGGAAATATTGATCTGCCCAGCCCGCTGTTCACTATCGAAGCGGGGAATATGGAGTCGTGGCTCGCCGAATCTTTCGTCGGCTATGAGAAAGACCCGGAGACGGAGACCTGGATCGAGGAAGACGCGGTGCACCTGCTCGCCCTCAGCCCGAACGGGCCCGCTACGACCATACGTCCCGGTCAGAACGTCACATTCACTTTCGTCGGCCGCACGCCTTTTATAAGACTGAGGATATGTACCATCCTTGATGGATTCGGACTGAGCGGCGATGCCGCTGTGCTCGGTGAGAACATCGACTGGGCCGAGGTCGGGCCGGAGATGCGTCCCGACGGCCTCACGGATGCTGAATGGGATGACCTGCTTGACGCGATCACGAATGCCGTGGGCGATACGTGGTCGGATTACCTCGAATACCTGCGCTCCGGCGCCGACGATCTGGTGGCCGGCGGGGAACGCAACCCGCTTGCCGGAGACCTGTTCGTGCAGCATGACCCCGACTTTGAGGGCGTACATGCGCCGGCTCCACCCGTTCGACGAAGGTTGAGACGGCAATGCTGGAACAATACGCCGTCCATCACTCCCGAAGACAAGTTCGGCCCGGTCGGGTTCGATGAGGACCCGGAGGAACTGGCACCGGAGGAACGTGAGCGTTTCATCGAGCCGGGACAATGGATGAGTTACCGCGTTGACTTCTGGAACGACGAGGATGCCGAGGTGCCCACGCAGAACGCCGAGATCGTTGACGTGCTTGACCCGGATCATTTCGATCTCAGCACTTTCGAGTTCACCCGCATAGGGTTCCTGGACTGGGATATGCCACTGGAGAACGGCGGTCAGGTAATCGACGAGCGCATCGATCCGCGACCGGAGATGAGCATCGTCGTCGACGTCGAAGGCGAGTTCGATCCGGAGACCGGCGAAATCCGGTGGAATTTCCGCGCTGTTGACCCGGAGACCGGCGACTGGCCGATGGACTTCATGGCCGGTTTCCTGCCGCCGGTCGAGGACGAAGACGACCCCGGCGACGATATCGGATGGGTCGAATACCGGGTGCGGACGCACTCCGGGCTTGACAGCGGCACGCGCATCGAAAACCAGGCGCTGGTGCAGTTCGACCATATGGGCCCCTGGGGCCCTGCGCCGCCTTACGGCCCGTGGATCAACACCATCGACGCCGATGTGCCGCAGAGCTGGGTGGAAGCACTGCCTGCCACTTCACCGCCGGATTTTGAGGTGTCCTGGACCGGCATTGCCGAGTCGGGCTTCCGACACTTCGATATCTACGTCCGGGAGGACGATGGCGACTGGGAGCTGTGGCTGGAGGAGATCGAAAATACCTCCGCTGACTTCACCGGCGAGACTGGTGAAACCTATCACTTTTACGCCGTCTCGGTCAATAATCTCGACGTGGAGGAAGAACTCGATCCGCAGAGCGAGGCTTCCACCACCATTGAAACCCCGACGCAATGGACGCTCGAAATCCTCCCGCCCGATGGCGCCGGAACCACCGCCCCGACGCCGGGACAACACGATTTCC
>PUMZ01000309.1 GCA_003551565.1 Candidatus Brocadiaceae bacterium
CATGGCCTGCGATGTCAAATGAAGAGTAGGGTAATACACTGCCAAAAAAACACAACAACAGAAAAGTATTGTTTTTACAAAAGAAAAAATGATGGTAAAATGGCTAACCCGGAAAGTCGGGTTAGCGGGACGAAATGCCGCACGCACCCGGCGCTTCCTGCTTTCGCTGGCGTATTCCTTCTGAGTCGGCGGCAGTTGCAGACCGGCAGTGTGGTGCGTTCTGCCGTGATTCGGAACGATGCAGGGGCTTGCAGGGCCTGGGCCCCTGCATGGAAACGGAGGATATGAACCCGCATGAATCAATCGCAAAGGCATCAGTCGGAGGCAAGCGATGAGAATAATCAAAGAGGCATTCAGAGAGAACATTTATGAAAAGCGATGATAGCGGATCAACACGGCACGCTTTTGGCTCCGGATCGGAAAATGATGCGGTGGGCGTTTATCTGGAAAGTGTTGGGCAATGGCCGCTCCTTTCACGTGAAGAGGAATGGCAGCAGCTCAAGCGCATAGACTGCTTGCGGAGCGGTTTCAGGAATGCTCTTCTGAAATTGTTGCCCGCCGTCGGCGCCTGCCGAAAAATTATGCGGCAGTTGTGTGAAAAAGAACTGGACGTCAACAGTGTCGTTGATACCGGCGCCATGCAGTGCAAGGGGCACGAATCCGCCCGGCAGCGGATTGGGCAGAATCTCGCAACCCTGCAACGGCTCGAAGAGCGTGTTCGGGATGTGTGGGAACAGGAGCGCCTGCAGAACGGTAAGGGGGACTCCGACCGCAAGGAAAGCCTGTCCCGCTCAAGGACCATCCGGACTTGCACCGGCAAGATGCGGTTGCTGATCAAGGAATGCTGCCTGAAAATCGAGCACGTGGAACCGCTCATAAATGCCATAAAGCCGCTCGATCGGCAGTTAAAAGAAATTGAAAAGGCCATGGCGCAAAGCGCCGATCCGGGGCAAATCCGGCTGTTGCAGGCGGAGCGGAGGGAGATAGAAAGCCGGTTCTGCCTGCCCGCCCCGGTGATTACGCGCAGCCTCCATTCGCTCTCAGACATTCACGAAAAATACCTGAAAGCAAAACAGAATTTTGCCGAGGCCAACCTGCGCCTCGTGGTGAGTGTCGCCAAACGCTACCGGAGGCGCGGGCTCAGCTTCCTGGACCTCATACAGGAAGGCAATATCGGTCTGATGAAAGCCATCGACCGCTTCGAGTACCGCATGGGGAACAGGTTCAGCACCTATGCGACCTGGTGGATACGGCAGCGCATGAACCGTTCCATTACGGATACCGGCAGAACCATACGTTTGCCCGTTCATTTGGAATCGATTATCGCCAGGGTGTACCACGCCAGGGAAAAGGCTGCCCAACGGGATGGTGAGGAACCTTCCGTGGAACAGATCGCCGGAGAAACCGGTTTGAGCCGGGAAAAAATCCAACAGATACTCCAGCTCGATCGTCATCCCCACAGTCTGGAGCAGCCTGTCGGAGAAAAAAGCAGTGACCAACCGTTCAAAGATCGTGCCCTGAAAGATGTTATAGAAGACAGAACGGTTTCGGCCCCCTCGGAGACGTTGGATCGGAACTTACTGGCCGAGCAGGTCGAGAGCGTGCTGCAAGACCTCACCTGCATACAGCGGGAAACCCTGAAGCTGCGCATGGGGCTTGGAGACGGCAAGTGCTACACGCTGGAGGATATCGGCAGCATCTTCGGCATCAGCCGTGAACGCGGGAGGCAGATACAGAATGAAGCCTTATCCCGGCTCAAACATCCCCTCTACCTGCGCCGGCTGGAGGATTTCATGCCCGTGCATGCTGAAGCCGAAGTCAGATGTTGAATTTTGACCGACCAGATTGGAGGAGCCGATACGATGTGCAAAGCAATGTGCGGTCTGAACAGAAAAGGGCGCCCGAAAAAGCAGCCTTGCACGCCGGAAGAGGGAGCAATGCTCGCGCGCGGTTATGCCCTGGGCTTTATTACCTACGGCGAGTTCCACGCCTTCTGTCCCGACGAAGCGGAAGATCGGGCCGGGATGAAAAAACTTCGTTCGGAACTGAAAATCATATTCGAGGACACATAGCATGAATCATAAACCGTATGTCGGGATATGGATGGACCATCGCAAGTCGCTGCTGTTCTGGATGGATGCCGGTGCTGATATGGATCTGGAGATTATTGAGTCCGGCTACCAGGAGGAAGGGGAGCCTACCGACAGCATCGAAAGCGCACTTGTCGGGGGTGGAGCGGTGCCCCATGCCGACGTTGAAAACAGGCAACGGGAACAGCTCAAACGGTATTACAAGAAACTCGTTAAAGCGCTGCGTCATGCCGGCCGAATATACCTTTTCGGACCCGGCCCGGCAAAAAAAGAGTTTGCCGGAATCCTGGAGGGCGATAAAACGCTGCGAGCGGAAGTATCCGGAGTTGAGAACGCCGACAAAAATTTGACCCTGCCACAGATGGCCGCTCAGGTACGCGAGAAATTCGGTCTGCCGGAACGCGACCTGAAGTGAAAACGGCTGCGTTGCACAGATGAAAATTGCACATTCGGTTCCGGTAACACAAAAGCCATGGATATTCAAAAAGGCAAACCCGTTTCGACCGGTATGGTGATAGGAAAAGCCTTCCTGCTGGAGTCGGAAAGCATCAGGATACCGGCCAATTACATCACAGACGAGAGCTATGCGCAACGGGAGATCGAGCGGCTCAGGACGGCAATGGACGAGGTGGTTGAGGAACTCCACAGCTTCGCCGGAAAGCTCAGGGAAAAAACCAGTGCGAAAATTGCGGAAATATTCGTCGCCCATGCGGGCATGCTGGAAGATGATTCGTTCAGGAAGGAGTTGTATGAAGGGATCGAGAAGGAAAAATATACCGCCGAGTTCGCCGTCACCTCCGCCATGCGCCGGTGGCGCGAAATTTTTAATGAGAACGATTTCCTGTCTTCGCGCGTGCCCGACCTCAACGATCTCGAACGAAGGGTCCTGCGGCGCTTGCTCGGCCATGAATCCGAAGATCTCGCCGGGCTCCAGGACGAAGTGGTGCTGGTGGCCGGTGATCTGACCCCCTCACAGATCGCCTCGATCGATACCGGAGAGATCAAAGCGCTGGCGACCGACGGCAACGGGCCTGCAAGCCATACGGCCGTCATCGCTTCGGCATACGGAATACCGGCCGTGGTGGGGCTCGGCGACATCACCAGCAAGGTTGCAGGCGGGGAGTCCATTGTCGTGGACGGCACCAGAGGGGAAGTCATTATCGACCCGGACCCGGAAACATGCGTTCGCTACTCCAACCGGCATCGGGAACTGGAGGAGTCGGAGCGGACGCTGGTGGAAGAGATGCGCGAGCTTCCGTCGGAGACGCAGGACGGGCGGCAAGTTCTTTCACTGGTGGCAAATATTGAGTCGCCGAACGGTTTAGCCAAGGCCCTCCAGTATGGAGCGGAGGGCGTCGGGCTGTACAGGACCGAAATGCTGTTCCTCGACTCCGACCGGATGCCGACAACCGAAGACCATTTCCATGCCTATATGAGAGCGGTGAAACAACTGGATGGGCGGCCCGTTGTGATGCGAACTCTCGATATCCGGGCGGATAAATTGATCGGGACGGAACCGGAACTGAAGGAGCAGAAGCCGTTTCTGGGACTCCGCTCGCTGCGTTATTGCCTGAAAACCCTCGATGTATTCAAGCCGCAGCTGCGCGCCATACTCCGGGCAAGCGCGTTCGGCGAGGTCAGCGTTATGTTCCCGCTGGTCAGCGGAGTCGAGGAATTGGAGGAAGCCGGAGACGTCCTGGATGGGGTAAAAAGCGAGATGGACGAAGCGGGCGAGGACTACGATCCGAACCTCCCAGTGGGCGTGATGATCGAACTGCCCAGCGCGGCGATCGGGGCGGATGCGCTGGCCGAACACTGTGATTTCTTCAGTATCGGCACGAACGATCTGATCCAGTACACCCTGGCCGTGGATCGGGCCAACGAAGACGTGGCCGGCCTCTACAGTCCCGAACATCCGGCCGTGCTGAGGCTGATCAAGATGGCCGTCGAGGCCGCCGAAAAGGCCGGCATCCCCGTCGGTCTGTGCGGCGTGATGGCAAGCACCCCCCTGTATACCCCGCTCCTTGTCGGGCTGGGCCTGGACAGCCTGAGCCTGGCGCCGCCGCAGAGCCTGCCCCGGATCAAAAAGATGATTCGTTCGATAAAATTCTCCGACGCTCAGCAGCTTGCGGCCCGGGTTCTGGAGGCGAGGGGGCCGGGCCGAGCGCGCGAGTTGCTCATGGAGGCCAGTGAAAGTTTGCCGGAGGTGCCGTGAACAATGTTGAATGAGCAAAAACGAAATAGCAAGGGAGATACAGGAATGATCACTTGTGCAAGACCAAAGCTGTACAGCCGGATTCTTGCCGGATTGTTAACCGTTATTCTGTGTGCTGCCATCGCCAATTTCCAGCCCGGTTCCGCCCGTGCCGACTCCGCGCAGGAGGAGGAAGAAGAGTTGCACGTGTTGGCCGACGACCTTGGGGATGTCTTCCGCCGGACCGCCGAGACGGTTTCTCCCGCCGTGGTGTGGATCGAAGCCGAACGGCGGGTGGAGGTGCAGCCACGCCGGCACCCGTTCGAGGAGTTCTTCGGGCCCGGGCTCGAAGAGTTTTTCGGCCCCCGCAGGGAGCAGCCCGAGCGCGAATACAGGCAGCGTGGACTGGGCTCCGGCATCATCATCGACGAGGACGGTCATGTCCTGACCAACCATCACGTGGTGGCCGAGGCCGACGCCATCACCGTGAAACTCCCCGACGGCCGCGAGTTCGACGCACAGGTCGCCGGCGCCGACGAACCGACCGAACTGGCTGTCATCAGGCTGGAAGGGGAATGGGAAGCTCTGCCGCTGGCGGAGTTCGGCGATTCCGAAAAACTCCACGTCGGCGAGTGGGTTGTTGCGATCGGGAACCCCATGGGGCTTGACTCCACGGTCAGCGCCGGGATCGTCAGCGCCAAGGGAAGGAGCGTCGGGCTGGCCCGGTATGAGAACCTCATCCAGACCGACGCGGCCATCAATCCTGGCAACAGCGGCGGGCCGCTCGTGAACCTGCGCGGGGAGGTGGTGGGTATCAACACCGCCATCATCAGCCCCACCGGCGGCCATATGGGTATCGGGCTGGCCATACCGATCAATATGGCCAGACCGATCCTGGATGCGATGATCGCGGGCGAAGAAGTGCAGCGCGGTTACCTCGGCGTTTACGGGGCCGATGTTACCCCGGAACTGGCGGAATCGTTCGGTTATGACCGCGACGAAGGCGCGCTGGTGAACGAGGTGATGCCGGATTCCCCCGCCGATGAGGCGGGCCTGGAGCCCGGCGATATTATTGTGAGGTGGGACGGGGAGATGATGGAAGATTTTACTCAGCTCAGGCTGGAAGTTGCCGAAACGAGCCCGGGGCAGGTGGTCGAGGTGGAGGTGTTCCGCGATGAAGAGCAGCGAACGCTCGAACTCGAAGTCGGAAGCCTGCTGGAAGAGGAAACGCCGACCGCGGAAACGTGGCTGCAAATCGAAGTCGGTCCGGTCACCGATGATGTCCGCAGGCATTTCGGCATCCCCGACCTGGAGGGCGTGCTGGTGCGCGATATTGCGCCGCAGAGCCCGGCGGCGGAAGCTGTGAACCCGGGCGATGTTATTCTGTCCGTCGACCGCGAGCCGGTGACGGATGTGCGTGAGTTCCGGGCCGCCGTGGAGGAGACCACGCCGGAAACGGGCGTGCTGTTGCGTGTGCTCGACGCCCGCACCGGCCGCAGCACTTTCGTTCGTATCCGCGGGAGGTGAAAAACATGTAAAAAACACGACTTGCCAGTCGAAGCAGTTTCTCAAATGTTAAGCGTTGACTTCAGTCAACAGGAGGATTAAAGATGGTGATATGGGACAGAGATGCAGGTATGAGAAGAGACCCGTTTGGCGAACTGGAGAGGTTGAGCCGCCGCATGAACCGCTTGTTCGGCCCCGCACGGGCCTCCGGGCTGCTGGATGCTTTTCCGCCGTTGAACGTATGGTCGGACAACGATAAGGCGGTTGTCACTGCCGAAGTGCCGGGCATCAACAAGCAGGACCTGGACATTTCGGTGGAGAACGACGTGCTGACCCTGAAAGGGCACAGAGAAGTTGAACAGCCCGGCGAGGGGGAGAGCTACCGCCGTCACGAACGCGGACACGGTTCGTTCCGCAGGGCGATCGGGCTGCCGTTTTCGGTCGATCCTGAAAATGTGCAGGCACAATACCGGGACGGCATCCTGCGTCTTGAGCTGCCGCGCCACGAGGCCAGCAAGCCCAAACAGATAGAAATCAGTTAAAGCGCTGTTTTGCGCTCTATTGTCCCGGCAAACTTTCGTTAAC
>PUMZ01000348.1 GCA_003551565.1 Candidatus Brocadiaceae bacterium
ACTGGAGGCTTGATGGCTCAAAAAGCCCGTTCCTGCAGCCGGTGGAACTTTCCCCTGAGCAGGAACGGTCCGGAATGGGGGTCAACTTTTGGCGCCACCATATGCTTGTCACGGATGACGGACAGGCGAGGATGTACTTCAACTCGGGGGCTTACGGACATGAGCAGATGTATTCGATGACCGCCGAGTGTTCCGGGGGCTGCCATCGATAACATCATGTATTGTAATCTCAGACCTTCATCCAAAGGCGCCCCGATGCCTATTAGAAGCGATTTTTAACCCCGAAAAAGCTTTTTAAGCGCCACAGGCCCCGGGCGCTCCCGAAACATCCGTTCACAGCCAGGCAGGTCACCGACCGGATCACGTTCACCCCGATGCAAGCAAGGCAATCCCACGGATGTTCTGACCCGCTTATTTCACGCGTGCTCGGTGGTGCAGATGTCGTTGGTTTATGAAATATGCGGGATAGCCCCGGGCAACCCGAAGGGAGCCCGGGGGAACGGAGAACACGCAATTCAACCAGGCCCCGCAAGGGACGAAACAACATTCCGGATGCGCAGGTTGTCACGCCCCTTCGGGGCTGGGCGTGGACAAGCACTACGGTTCCCCGCGGCTCACTCCGTTCACCGCGGGCTACTGTTGTCGCGCCCATGCCGGGGCTCACCCCAAAAAAGCAGGGAAATGCTTGCGATCAACTCAGTATAACGGGCATTCCGAACGTTGTCGGGTGACAACGTAAGGGCTTGCTAAAATGTGGTGTGATGGCTTCCCGGGTGGGCAAGAGGTGGTACGCCCTGCAGGATTCAAACCTGCGACCTCTGGCTCCGGAGGCCAGCGCTCTATTCGCTGAGCTAAGGGCGCACATTCCATACTACCAGAAGACTACCATTTCTTCCCATTCCGTGTCAAACAAACAATGGAGCGGAATCAACCCACCGCATCACAACCATGCCGAAACGGGTTGCATTCCTGTTCGCCCGCGGTCCCGGAGGCTTTCGTTTGATGATAACGGGGGTTTCGGCTATATTGATGTCGAAAGAGCGTTTTCTGGCTCACGCGTTCCAGTACGGCAGATCACACATTGTTTTTTGATGGAGAAACGGGCAAAGATGGCCACTTTCGACAGAGCGGAAGATATAAAGGTTGGTGTCGTCGGTTATGGCGGTGCGTTCAACATGGGAAAGAAGCATCTTGATGAGATGCAAAAGGCGGGGATGACACCGGCGGCGGTGGCAGAAATCGATGCGCAGCGGCTCGGGGTGGCATCCGCCGACTTCCCGGATATCCGTACATACGACTCGCTGGATCAGATGCTTGATGGTGATGACGTTAATCTGGTAACGATCATAACGCCCCATAACACACACGCTGAACTGGCATTGAAAGCTTTAAGAAGTGGGAAACATGTCGTTTGCGAAAAGCCTCTGGCCATCACCACTGAAGAATGCACCGAGATGATATCGGCAGCAAAAGATAACGGAGTCATTATATCAACATACCATAACCGTCACTGGGACGGCTGTATTCTGGAGGCACTCGACCATATCGGCTCGGGTATGATAGGGGATGTGTACCGCATTGAAGCCCACATGGGTGGCTATGGGCAGCCGCGCGATTGGTGGCGCAGCAGCAAAAGCATATCAGGAGGAATTCTTTACGACTGGGGCGTGCATCTTTTGGAATACTCGCTGCAGATCATCGACGCACCGATCGCCGAAGTGGTGGGTTTTGAGATATCCGGAAAGTGGGCTCCGCACACGGTCTGGAAAGAGGATACGAGCGAAGACGAGGGATTCTGTGTTGTGCGGTTCGAAGACGGACGCTGGCTGACGCTGTGCATCACCACACTGGATTCGAAGCCGAAGGAAGGCCAGCTGGAGATCACCGGCACGGAAGGCACGTATGTGTTCGATGGCAGGGGGTGGCAGAGCGTCACCCATGAGGGAGACCGCACGGTTATAACAAAAGGCAAGAATCGGGAATCCGAGGGATGGCGTTTTTACCAGAACGTTGCCGACCATCTTGTTGATAACGAACCGCTGGTTATAACGGGTGAGTGGTCGCGCCGTCCGATCCACATCCTCGACCTTGCATGCCGCAGCGCCGATGAGGGCCGCGCGCTGGCTGCAGAGCATGCCTGACGCTTTTAGCACGCATCGTCCTCCGGCCCCCGGCATCTGCCAACGCTGCGGGTGTCAAAACGATCGGGGGAAGAAATTGCCGTCTCCCCCCGGGGGGGGGACATTGATGGTGGAGCCGGGAAAATAGTTTCTGAGACCCTCCGGTACATCCTGCGAACAGGACGACGTCTCGCCCACAACGGTCGAATTCAGTATATACCGGCGCCTGACCCTGGCGGCGACCGCGCATGTCAGTTCATACGGGATGCGCTCCAGGCGGGCGGCCATCTCTTCAACACGGATGCTGCTGTCTCCCTGCCGGCCATATATTACCACCTCAGCCCCCTCGCCGGCCTGGGGGACATCCGTCACGTCGACCAGCGTCTGATCCATAGAAACCCTCCCGACAACCGGCGCGCGCTTGCCTTTGATCAGCACCTCTCCCCGATTGGAGTACTGCCGTAAATAGCCGTCATGATATCCCAGCGGCAGGGTGGCGATCAGGCTGTCGCGTTCGGTGGTGAACGTATGTCCGTAGCCGAGCCTTGTACCGGCGCTGACCTTTTTACAGAAAACCACCCTGGAATGCAGGCTCATGGCCGGTCGAAGAACGACGCCGCTGGCATCGGCGCCCGGAGGGTAGAGTCCGTAAAGGATCAGGCCGGGCCGGACGCACTGAAGGTGCGCATCTGGCATCTGCAGGGTGGCCGCGCTGTTTGCGGCATGCAGTAGCGGAAGTGTCATGCCTGCGGATTTGAGGCGGTCGGTCACGTATTTGAACATCCGGAGCTGTTCGGCGGTAACGCTAACGTCCTCACTGCAGGCAAAGTGGGTGAACAGGCCCTCTATTTCCAGTCCGGGCAACTGCTGAATGGTCATTATGGCATCGGCTGCGGACGCGCAGGGAAAGCCCACCCGCCCCATCCCGGTATCAACATTCACCTGCGCCCTGGCAGTGGCCCCCCGCCTGACAGCTGCAGCGGAAAGTTCCCCGGCAAATGGCACATCACTTATGCAGGCGGTAATACCGAGGTCGAGGATGGTGTCGATATCCTCCCGGGGCGCCGGGGAAAGCAGTATCACCGGCCTGGCAATGCCGGCCTTTCGCAACTGCACTGCTTCTTCGGTCATGGCCACCGCGAGCATATCGGCTCCGCCGGCGCACATGGCGTAGGCTGCCGCTACGGCGCCATGTCCGTACCCGTCGGCTTTTACGGCAGCACAGATCTTTTTGCCACCGATCAATTTTTTTACCGCGCGGGTGTTTTGAATGATCGCATCAAGATTGATTTCCGCATAAGTAGGACGCGCCATTTCAGGATGCTCCCGGCAAAGCCACTGGTTTTGTATTGTTCCGGTGGTAATACATTAGCCAATTGGCGGAGGACAAGGCAATCCCGGCGCAGTTCGCAAGATGCAAGGGTATGGATAAAAATCGGTTATTGTGCAAGAATAGCGCTATTAAAAACCCCGTCCAGGTTGCAAAGCACCGTCCCGCCGCAGCAAGGGCGGATTGTCAGAGTGCGGGGCCTGGGGCGTAGCCGAAAACCAGGCTCGCAGTGGACGCTTTCAAGCCTGCCTGCCGGCCGGCAGGCGTCCCTGAGTCAGCGTCGTGTTTTACGGAGTCCGGAGCCCCTGAAGGAGCTCACTGCGAACCGGTTGCAACCTTTTCGGCCAGGCTGCCAGGGACTGGCACGCTTGCAAAGAAACAAAGCTATGCTTTATAGTGTATTGTATGCAGACATTGCAGGAGCACAACGGAAACAGCTCACAAAGGAGACGGAAAAAGACGATGGCAAGACACAGTGGCTTCGTAACCATAATGACGATGTGCTTTTTCATGCTCTTACCCAGCACAGCGGTGTTCGCCGGAGGGAGCGAATACCGGTGGTCGGTTTTCGCCTATGGCGGCAAATGGAGCAACAACAGGATCGGTGAGATTCTCCAGGGCAGGACCAGGCTCAGAAGCTCGTATGTATGGGCGGCGGGAGTTTCCCGTACGGTCCACGAATTGAGCGATGATTTGCTGATGGAAGCCGAGTTAACCGCCGCGCGCCATACAGGGTTACAGGATCATTTTGAGCTCAATGCAGCGCTGAACTTGCGGTGGTTGCGGTTTCCCTGGGACCGGTATGTGGACTCTACGCTTTCTTACGGGCTCGGCCCTTCTTATGCGTTCAGACGTCCTCCGATCGAAGTACGTTCCGATCGCGGCCCGACCCATATACTGGTGTTCATGCCTGTTGAACTGACATTCGCTCCGCCAAAAGAATACGATATGCCCTGGGAGGTTTTGATAAGGATCCATCACCGTTCGGGTGCTTACGGGGTGGTAAGTGATGCCAGGGGGTCGAATTTCATAACGGGCGGCCTTCGCTACCGTTTTTAAATTTGTTGAACAATCGTTGACCGGGCGCAGCCGTGCAGGCGCCAACGTTATATGGGGAATTATGGCTAAAGAAGTAGCGGTCCATTATGGTGCGATGGGTTATCTGGGCTATTTCAAAGCTCCGGATATATCCGTAGCAGCCGGAGATGCAGTCATTATCCGTACCGAGCGGGGTGTGGAATGGGGTGTGGTGGTTGCCCGCGTAAATATTGATGCGGCGGAGTCCCGTGGTGAAATATTGAGAAAGGCCACGGTAAAAGACCGGCAGGTTCTGAGGGAGATCAAGGAGAACAATGAAAAGGAGGAATTCAGGAACTGCGAAAAGTTGATCTCAAAACTGGACCTGCCGATGAAGCTCGTCAAAGTTGAACACCTTTTCGGCGGCCATAAAATCATCTTCTTTTTTTCATCCGGGAGCAGGGTGGATTTTCGCCGGCTGGTTAAGGAACTCGCCCAAAACTACAAGACCCGCATAGAGATGCGCCAGATAGGGGTGCGTGACGAAGCCAGGTTGCTGGGCGAATACGGTCCTTGCGGGCGGAAGCTGTGTTGCCATACCTTCCTCAGTACGCTTAAGCCTGTATCCATCAAAGCGGCAAAAAGTCAAAAATCCACGCTGGATCCGTCCAAGATCAGTGGGTGTTGCGGACGTCTGAAGTGTTGTCTGAAGTTTGAGGAAAAAATCTACGACGATCTCAGGAAGAACATGCCCAGGCCGGGCAAGAAAGTTTCAACCCCCGCCGGCACGGGAACCGTGTTGGGATATGATGTCATATCTCAGACCGTAACGGTGCGGTTCCCGGATAAAACCGAAAAAAAACTTCCTGTCGACGCATTGAATGCGGGTGATAACCCGCATATTTCATAAACCGAAGACAATGATTAACCTAACGGGTTTAACAATAGTATGATGGGTAGTTTTCTTCAGCGTTTCAGATTCTACGGTGTGTATCGGCGCCGGACAAACGGCGGTTGACCTGCCTGCTGCGGGCAGGCCCTGCGGGCGCGTCCTCAGCGGCGCCCACTTTTTCGAAAAAAGTGGGACAAAAACTTTTTTTATCTGGTTTTTACAGTTATCAGATTTTTGAGTAAATAGTTAAGGTTTTTTGCTAAGCTTTTTTTCCTAAAAAAGCGTCTTCACTTCGCGTAGACAAATACAGCCTGTCTGCGCCTGCCTGTCGCTTCCGCGACGCAGACAGGTGCGCACGCACAGGCAGGCGGCGCCTGCTCCTCTGCCACACCTGCACCACGGAGAACGCGTGAAATAAGCGGGATAACTGATTCACCCGTCCGCATTTTTCCCGCCGGTTTTCATCGTTTCCAGGTGGCGGCGGAAACTTTCTCTGGGTTGATTCCGTTCCTGAAAATCCACTTTCATCTTGCTGCCGATACGCCGGCGCCTGGCGATCCAGCGGGAGAGGGCGATCTCCGCCAGAAGGAGGAAGAAGGCGGCCAGCGCAAGTGGGCGCCAGATCTCATGGCCGTACCTGGCGCCGTCCATGGCGCTGAGCAGTTGTTCGGTGGAGAGGGCCTCGTGCCACAGCATGTATTGGCGCAATCTCCTGCGGTCTGCCTCATTCAGCGTATGGTAGGGGCCTTCGTTGCCCTCACGGTGCAAGGCATAGGGCAGCTTGTCGTCATCCTGGAGCAATTGCCAGAAGCGCGAACGCAACCTGTCGGGGAGCGCCAGAAAGTGAAGTCCGGCGGAGAGGTCGGGTGGAATTGCCCCGATATCCTCCTCCAGGCCTTCGACCAAGTCGCTTTTCTGCCGGTCAATGGAAGCCGCCAGGCTGGACAGGGAGAGAGACGCGCCCGGTCGCAGAGGCATATTGAGGTGGAGGGCGCCGGAACCCGCCATATCGTAAACCATTTTATGGAGCATCATAACAAAGGCGCGCGAGGAAGGCAGATTGCTGTCGCGGGTGTCCAGGCTGCAGGCGAACTGAAGGACCCGTCCGGAACCAAAAGAGTGGTCGACAAGCAAGGGGTCGCCGTTGTTCAAACGCGCTCCCACCCTGCCCCGGGTATGATCTTCCCCGGGCTGCAAACGCCAGTATGAGCGCATAAAGACCCGGGGCAAGTCCAGGTGATCGTCCCTGAACGTTGCTATGGCCGGATGCGAAAAGCTACCGGGCGCCGGCCCGATCCTGTCCTGTTCTTCGTTGGCGGTCGGGAAAACCTGTTCTCCGATTTGCCACGGCAGCACCGGTTTATCATTAAGGCGCCACGCGTTATAGAAATCGGCTCTGCTTTGCTGGCCGTGCGCCACCAGCAGGGCGCCCCCATCCTCGACGTATTGAGCGAGCGCTTCGGCCGCCGGCCCCCGAAGGCGCGGGACATCCGCGAGGATGACCGCAGCGTATTGGTCGAGGAATGAGCGGGCCAGGGAGAAATCGAGGGAGGCAAAATCGGGCCCGTCGATAACGCGCGGACGAAGGAGCCACTGCTCTTCCGGAACATCCTGCCCGCCGCCGTCCCCCATGGCTTGTGCCCCCGGGGCAAGAGCAAGAGATGCGAATGCCGAAGCACGGTCGAAGAAACGGCTTGCCGGCCTGCCGTCAACGATCAGCACTTGCAACTGTGAGAGGGGGGTAACAACCCGCCAGGAGCGATTGTCGAACGGCAGGTCGTCTTCAACAACCAGCTGCGCCTCAACAGCATGGGCTCCAATGGATTGAAACCGATGCCCGAAGTCAACGGTTCTGGTGCTTCCGGATGGTATGAGCCCGATGTCCTCTTCATAGTAGGAGTCGTCCTCCACATCGAGGCGGATTCCGGCCGGAGTAATGGCCTCGGTCCCGTGATTGGCGACAGTCACCTGTATCCGCACTTCACGGTCCAGCCCGATGGTTTCGCGGGAAAAAGCAATGTCGGTGATTGCAGCATTGCGAATAGAATCCGGCATTTTGAGGCGACGTATGATCACCGGCGGCGTGCTTGGCAACATCTCGAGGCTTTCCCTGACCGCCTGCCATCTGTCCCCTCCATCGGCCAGGCTCCACCCCCGGCGCTGACCGTCGGTGATGACGATGATCTGTTTGGCCAAATTATTACCCTGTGCGAGTGTGTAGGCGGCCAGTGCAAGGGCGTCGGGCGCCCGCATCAGGCCCCTTCCAGGCTCCAGCCGTTGGATGGTGGCCAGGAGCGTATCCCGATCGCTTACGGGAATAAAAATCGGGGAGTAGGGCCTCGATCCGCCGACGATCAGGCTGAAAGCGCTGCCCGGCGGCGCCGCGCGCATAAGGTGTTCGGTCTCTTCCAGCGCCAATTGGAAGTTGGATATGCCTTCGGAGCCCAGACCCATGCTGTCGGAGGCATCGATGATGATCGCAATATCACGGGACCCGCGCGTATCGAAAATTCGTGCTTGCAACCGTTCTTCAAAGAACATGGCCGTTGCGGAAATCAGCAAAAGCAAAACGGCAAAGGCAAGTATATAACGGCGCAGACGGCGGTAGTGCCACAGCACGAAAGTCGCAGCAAAAGCCGCCACCGAAAGCAGGAGCAGGGGCAACACCACCAGCCATGAAACCTGCGAACCGGGTGCGATAAACGGGCGTGCAGCGACAAGAACCACAAGGATGATCAGCAGGCAACGCAGACACAGAAGAAGGAATTCTTCCAGAAGTATCTTGCGCCGGCGATTGACCAGCGCTTCGAGCAGAAAGCGCATTGCCCCCCACATGACCCTCCTGGAGGATCTGCGGTTCAGGATGTGGATGATGATCGGAACCGCCACCGCCGCCGCCCCGATGAGCATGAATATGTTGAGAAAAGCCATAGTGGTAATTCTTCCGTCCCGGCATGTCCGGACGGCCGGGTTTGTTATTTTGGTTTATGAAATATGCGGTCTATTGGCACGCAAACCTTCTATCGATTATATCCCCCCTATCCGGCATCTGTCAAAGTTGATATCTCAATGGAATTATACCGCCTGAGGACCCCGGCGCTCCCGCGTCGCCGATTCCTTTTCATGCTCCGCCCTGAGAAAGAATCAGGCCCCCGACTTGCTCCTCTGCCGCCGCTCGATGTACCCGGCAAGGACTTCGTTAATATTGCTGGTGGTATTGACCGGGACATATTCGGCTTCCATGCGGCCGCAGCTTTTTTCGATATGGTCGATAAACTCGCTGACCTGTTTAACGTATTGCACTCTCAGGCTGTTCGGATCAAGGGGCAGATCATCGATCATCCCCTCCAGGTCATGGAAATTCGAGAAGCTGGAAAGGGGGAACGTGATTTCCTCCTCGGCCATGACATGGAAAATGACCAGTTCATGGTTCCGGTAGCGAAAATGGTGCAGGGCTTTGACGATCGCTTCCGGGTCATCGAACAGGTCGCTGATCACGATCACCAGGCCCCGCTTGGGGATACGCTCGGCGATCTCGTGGAAAATGGAGGAAATGTCGGTTTCTTCTCCCGTTTCCAGTTCGTTGATATGTTCGAGGATCCGTCGCAATTGCAGGGGCTGGCTGCGGGCCGGCAGGTACCTGCGGATCTCATGGTCGAAGGAGACCAAAGCGGTGGCGTCCTGCTGGTGGATCAACAGGTAGGTCAGCATAGCGGCCATTCGCCGGGAATAATCGAGTTTTGACAGCGGTTTGCCGTCGACGGCGAAAGCCAGGTCCCCGGCGTAGGCCATGGATGTCGAGGCATCGAGAAGAATTGTCGCCCGCAGGTTGGTTTCCTCGTTGAACTCCTTGACGTAATAGCGGTCTGTTCGGGCAAAGACACGCCAGTCGAGCAGCCGCAGGTCGTCGCCCCGGACGTACTGGCGGTGTTCGGCAAATTCCGAAGAGAACCCTTTATGAGGGCTGCGATGCCGTCCGGCAATCGTTCCTTCCATGGGCTGGCGCGCCAGAAATTCCAGGCGCGCAATCGTGCGTATCGATTCCGGCGGCAGGAGCCGCATGTATTCAGGCTGTTTCTGTTGCTTGATTGGCATGGCGATAAATACCGGCGCTGCGGGTTTTCTCAGACATCGATCGTGGGTTCGGTCCCGACCTGTTCGACAAGCTGGCGGATGACATCGTCGCTGGATACGCCCGCGGCTTCCGCATTAAATGTGGTCAATACCCGGTGACGCAGCACCGGCAGCGTTGCTTTTATCACGTCGCTGGTCGTGGCATGGCAGCGCCCCTGAAGAATGGCAAAGGCCTTGGCCGCAAAAATCAGGTAGATGCCCGCACGCGGGCCGGCGCCCCAGGCCACCATCTCCCTGACAAACTCGGGAGCCTCCGGTTCGCCCGGACGGGTGGCCCTGGCAAGGTTGCGGGCCAGCTCGATGACGTGGTCGGCCGCAGGCACCCGGCGCACGACTTGTTGCAGCCGCAATACGTCCTGAGCACCGAGCGCCACTTCGAGCTCTGCCTTGTACGTTCCTGTAACCTGTTGTATGATCTGGTGTTCCTCTTCTGCGCTGGGATAGTCGACGATGATGTTGAACATGAAGCGGTCGAGCTGCGCTTCCGGCAGGGGATAGGTGCCCTCCTGCTCGATCGGGTTCTGAGTCGCCAGCACGAAAAAAGGCTCGGGCAGGTGATAGCTCCGTTCCCCGACCGTTACCAGGTGCTCCTGCATGGCTTCGAGCAGCGCGGCCTGGGTTTTCGGCGGCGTCCGGTTGATTTCATCGGCCAGAATCATATTGGCAAAAAGCGGCCCCTGAACAAAACGGAAATTGCGGCGCCCGGTGCTCTGATCTTCTTCCAGCACGTCGGTGCCCGTAATGTCGGAGGGCATCAGATCGGGCGTAAACTGGATCCGGCTGAAGCTCAGGTCCAGAACCTGGCTGAGGGTGCTGACCAGAAGGGTCTTTGCCAGGCCGGGCACCCCGATCAGGAGGGAATGCCCCCTGCAAAGGATGCTCACCAGCACCTGCTCGATGACCTCCTTCTGGCCGACAATCACGCGCCCCAGTTGCTCGGTCATCCGGTTATAGGCCTCGTTCAATTCGGAGATGATCTCGATGTCGTCGTCTTTCAGATCGCTCTCCTCCGGCGCAGCGACGGACTCCGGGGGAGGGGCCGCCGGTTCTTTCCCGCGTGCAGCCTCTTCTTCCTGCACGTCTTCCGGCCCGACACCGATGCCAACCCCGGCGCCGCCGGCCGGCATACCGGACGCCGGTTCTTCGGTGCCCGGCTGAGATGCAATGATTTCTCCGGTTTTTTCCGCATGTCCTCCCCCGGCGGCGGTCCCTGCCGACTGCGCGGAGTCATGGGCCGCGCGTTCCGGCGCAACCGCGGAAAATTCGGCAATGTCCTCCCCCTCCTCTTCTCCATCGAGTTTGAAGACAAAAACGCTCTCGCCGATAGTGACCCGGTTCCCTTCCTCGAGGATCGTGGCGTCGATCTCCTCCTCGTCCACATAGAGGCCGTTGGAGCTGTTGAGATCGTAAATCCACCACTGATCGTTTTGAGAACGGATCACTGCATGTTTGGAAGAAACTTTGGGGTCCGGAACCACCAGGTCGCAACCGGCATGGCGGCCGATAGTAACATCGTCTTCCGACAGAACAGCCTGCCGATCTTTCAGCGGACCCTTGACGAATTGGATACAAGGCATCGACTTGACTCCTTTTAACAGGGAATTATGTGATTTTACGGCGTCTCTTTGCCCATTGAACGGGCTGAATGACACACAATGCAACAGCTAAAAACGATTTTTCAAAGCCGGCAATCCGGAACGTGAAAAGGCAAACGTTCATAGCCCGGATCCCGGCCTGTTTTTTTGCAACTCATTCATCCACTGTCTCGTCCCGCTGGTAGATCGGCAGTTGCCGGTAAGGCACGGTCAGGGAGAGGACAATCAACGACGTACTATAAACATTGCTGTATCCGCTTTCAGCGCCGCCCGCGGCGCCCGGGCCCCAGGAGCCATCCTCCTGCTGTTCCGGCAAGTAGGTTTCGTACAGCCAGGAGCCGATTTCCTCCCAGGTCCCGCCGCCAAGCTGAAAGGCCGCCTGGGAGCAGTAGTAAACGCCATACAGCGCCCAGCGCTCGCCGGGCAATTGACGGAATCTCCCCTCCAGGTAGTGCCTGCCCCGCCGGACGGCTTCGCTGTCGTGATGGCCGGTCAGCGCCAGGCACAGGATACCCAGCCCGGTCAGCGTGATCCTGTGCTGTCCCGGTTCCTGGTAGCCGAACCCCCCGCTGTCGTGCTGCATTCTCAGCACATATTCAATGGCCCGCCGAATATTTTCGTCGGGGACCCGCGCGCCGTTCAGGCGCGCCGAGCGCAGCGCCATCACCCCCCAGCCGGAGACGGAGAGGTCGCTGTCTCCGGCGGTCGGGCTGTAGCGCCACCCGCCCTCGTCACGCTCACTTTTTGCGACATCCTGGGCGGTCAGAATCACCCGGACGGCCCTGCTCAGGGCCTCGCGCACCCTTTCCTCGCGCTGCGGATCGACCATGCCGGAGACCTCCGAGAGGAACAGGGTCGACATGTGGTGCGTGTACATGCCGCGGTCCGACCCCCGGCGCGCTTCAATATAGCCGGTGTCCCGTTGCTGCGCCAGCACGTAGTCCAGGCACCGGTTGATCATCTCGCCGTAGGCGTCGCGTCCCGGCGTATGGCCGGCGGCCAGGAAGCTCATCCCGGCCAGGGAGACCACGCCGGCGGAACGTCCATACTGACCGGGGAAACTGCCGTCCTCCTCCTGTTCCTCGATCAGGTACCTCAGGGCGCGTTCGACGGCCTGATCCACCTCTTCGGCGTAAGGCGCCAGAACGGGGCAGATGTCGCGTGCGCCGGCCGGAGCGGCAAAGAGGACGCCCAGCGCGGCAAGGGCAGCGACCGGCCTGAACAGTTTTTTTCGCAGCTCACGCAGGGAAATGCCGGAAAGCGTCCCCGGCCCCCGGCCTGTTATCGGCAAGGATCTTTTGGCATCCGAAGATTGATCGTTCATGGTTCATGTTACCGGTTCAAATTTTTCGCACCTCTATCTTGTCCGTTCATTCGTCAACGGTTTCGTCACGCTGGTAGACCGGCAGCTGCCTGTACGGCACGACAAGAGAGTTGATAACCAGAGCCGTAGAATAATGCCGTCCTCCCCGGCTTCCTCCTCCCCAGGACCCTTCCTCTTGCTGTCTCGGCAGATACGTCTCATAAAACCAGGAACCGACTTCCTCCCAGGTCCTGCCGCCCAGCTGGAACGCCGCCTGCATCGTATGGTAGGCGCCGTACAGCGGGAAGCTTTCCCCTGGCAATTGCCGGTAATTTTCCAGAATGAAGCGTCTGCCCCTCTCCACGGCTTCGCTGTCATGGTAGCCGGTCAGAGTCAGGCAGAGCACGCCGACCCCGGCCAAACTCACCCTCCGGTGATCGCCGGGCTGACGGTAGCCGAAGGAGCCGTCCTCATGCTGCATCCTGCGCACGAATGCGATGGCCCGATGCATGTTATCGTCCGGCACTTTGGCGCCGTTCAGGCGCGCCGAGCGCAGCGCCATCACCCCCCAGCCGGAAACCGTAAGGTCGCTTTCGCTGGTCGTGGGGCTGTAACGCCAGCCGCCGTCCTGGTGTTCGTCTTTCGGGACATCCTGTGCGGTCAGAATCACACGGACGGCCTTGCTCAGGGCCTCACGCACCCTTTCCTCGCGCTGCGGATCGACCATGCCGGAGACCTCCGAGAGGAACAGAGTCGACATGTGGTGCGTATACATGCCACGGTCCGATCTCCCGCGGGTCGCAATGTAGCCGTTATCGTGCTGCTGCGCCAGCACGTAGTCCAGGCACCGGTTGATCATCTCTCCGTAGGCGTCGCGTCCCGGCGTATGGCCTGCAGCCAGGAAGCACATCCCGATCAGGGATACCACCCCGGCAGAACCGCCGTAGCTGTCGGGGAAGCTGCCGTCCTCCTGCTGTTCCTCGATCAGGTACCGGAGTCCGCGCTCGACGGCCTGTTCCACCTCTTCGGCGTAAGGGGCGAGGACGGGACAGATTTCACGGCCTTCGGCCGGAACGGCAAAGAGGAGGCCCAGCACGGCGAGAGCAGCGAGCGGTCGGAACATTTTTTTTCGCAGGTCGCGCAGGGGAATGCCGGAAAGCGTCCTGCGCTTCCGGCACGTTGCCGGCCCCTTATTATTGTTGAGCGATGATTGATCGTTCATGGTCAGATCTCCGGCTCAAAATCTCCCTTACATCGGTGATGTCCACCGCATGAATTTTAATCGTCCCGGCTGATGCGGCGGAAGTAGCGGCGGATCAGCTCCCGGTATTCGCCGGGCACGTCGATGTCGTCGACCGCCTCGGCGTCTGCTTCGATCATCCCCCGCAGACGCGCCCAGTCCCCCCGCGTCAGGCCGAGATCGGCCGCCCATTCGGGCACCTGGTCGCTTTCTGGCGGCGGGGGTCTTTGGAACCTGCCCCGTTCATCCGGCATACGGCCCATGAACGGGAACGGTATCTGCGGCCGGCCCATTTCCATGGCCATTGAATCGGCCATTTGTTCCAGTTGGTCGGCGGCTTCTGCGGCGTCTGATGCGGCCTGTTCCTGCGTTTCGGCGTCCGCAGCGCTTTCGGCCGCCTCGTGCGCCGCCTCTGCCATCTCGGAACGCTCCATTTCGGCCTGGGTTGGGACCATCTCCCGCATGCTTTCCGCAAGTTGCGTCATCCTCTCGGCGCTCTCGTCCAGGGACGGTGCGGTCGTTTCGTCGGCGCGCCGTCCGGCGTCATCGATGTCTTCTCCCACCTGCCGGGTTTCGTCGCCGATCTCCTCCAGCCTCTGGCTCATTTGCTGCATCCCCTCATCCCGGGCGGTTTCCGCCGTTTCCCGGACGCTCTCGGCGGCCTCCTGTACGAGCTGTGCAGCTTCTTCAGCGGCCGGGAGCCGGGCTTCCTGCATGGCATCACGGGCAGACTCGAACTCCGCCTGCGCCTCCAGTTGTGCTTCATATGCTTCCTGTTGACGTTGGATCGCCTCCTGCTGGGCGTCATGCGCATCCTGCCGGGCTTCCTCGGCGCCTTCTTCCCGCGCCTGTTGATGCGCCTCCTGAGCGTGTTGTTGGTCGCTTGCAGCTTCCTCCTGCGCTCTTTCCGCGGCACGCTGGGCCTCGGCGGCGGTTTCGGCTCCGGCTTCCTCCAGGGCTTCAGCGGCCGCCTGCTGAGCCTGTTGTGCTCTTTGCTGGGCCTCTGCGGCCTCCTGCTGGGCCTCTGCAGCCGCCTCCAGGGCAACCTGCTGCTCCTCCTCGGTCCGGGCGCTTTCCGCTTCCCGTTGGGCCTCCTGTGCCTCTTGCTGGGCCTGTGCAGCCTGTTCCTGAGCGGCCAGGGCGGCCTCCTGGGCCTGCTCCACGGTTGGTTCCTGCTGTGCCGTGTCGGCCGCATCACGGGCTGCCTGTGCGGCCTCCTCCATGGCATGCGCTGTCTGCTCCATTTGGGATGCGAGATGCGTCTGCTCCTGCATTTCCTGGCTCATAAGTCCTATCTCAAAAGCCATCTCCTGCTGCCGTTGACGCCAGTCGTCCTCCATATCCGGCCAGTCGGGCAGTTGCGCCTGGTGCGCCAGTTGTTCCTGCCTGTGGGCCATGTCCATCCTTTCCAGCCAGTCCTGGACAGCCTCGCTGATCGAGTCCATCTGGTCCCGGATATCCTGCGCCTGTTCAAGGGCATCCTCCACCTGCTGATCCATCTCTTCCGCCATTTCCATGCGTTCCTCTTCGTCGTCGGTCATCGGCAGTTCCTCGCTGAGTTCCTGCGCCCCGGCGATATGGTCCTCTATCATCTCCCTGAGCGCCTCGGCTATCGACTCGTAAAGGCTGTCCTCGAAAAAGTCGGCAAGGTCTTCAAGTCGTTCCTCGACGGCGGCAAGATCGTCCCTGATCTCACCGGCCTGATCGAAGGCCTGTTCTTCGTCAATATCCATCCAATCAAACATTTCTTCGGTTTTTTGTTTGATCTCTTCCAGATCCCTGATCGCCTCATCGAACATCTGCTCGCCGGTCTCCTGGAAGGGTTCCCAGTCCTGAAAAACCAGAGGTTCCGCATCGTCTTCGATCAGGATGGTGATCGTTTCACTGACAGCTCTGTTGGGACCTCCGAGCTCTTGCGGAAGATTATCATAGACAACAACTTCAAGCTGGATCATTCTGGCCCTGCCGATATCCATATGCCCCAGGTCAACGGGTATGCGCCCGCGCCACACACCGTCTTGCGGCTCCGGAGTGGTCTGTTCGATCTCCAGCGTCGATTCGTCCGCGGCACTCACCCGCAGTTGGACCTGATCTATTGCAACGTCGTCGCTTGCCTCATATTCCAGCCGCAGAAACCCGTCCGGGGCCATCCGGACCTCACGGCTTTGCGGTCTGGTGACCGTGACGGCCGGAGGTTCGTCGGGTTCTATAACGAGTTCCCGACGTCTCACCGGTTCGTTAGTAAACCCTTCATTGCTCTCCATATCGACATGCCAGTGAACGGTACGTGACGGCGCCCCGACAGGAAACGTCCATTCCATCACGGGTTTTCCATCGAACGTGGCGCGGTTTCCTCTGCCGATCGGTTCTTCGTCGATGAGCAACTCTGCATCCTCCAGCGGGACGCTGGTTTCTACGGCGAGCTTGAGTGTGCTTCCTAAACGTGCACGGATTCTGCCCGGAGCCTTTGATTCAGTGCGGGGTTCGCGGCCGGTATAAGGGGCGAACTCTTCCCGAAGGTGGATCTGCGTGATTTCCGGCCGCTCGAAGACCCGGGCCCGGTAGAACTCGGTCAGCGTACGTCCGGCGCGCACCCGGTACTCGAAATTGTTCCTGACCACGGGGAACGAGGCGGTGAAAAGGGTATTGTCGGGGCTATGCGGATCGTCCGGGCGCATCCGTTCCACCGTTTCCTTCCCGTCCTCGCCCACGACCCGCAGTTCGACACGGCGGGTGAAGGGTTCTTGCAGTTCGGCCTTGATGGTCAGCGAATCGCCGGCGGCCAGTCGCACATCGCCGGGGGTGATGGTCAATTGTTCGGAATAGAGGCTTCCGATCCGGGCGTAAGGCGCTATAGCCCGCATAAACAGTCGCGCCGAGTGTTGCGGCCAGGCGAGAAAAAGGGTGGCGTAGACAAGTGCGGCCAGCGCCAGGGCGATGATGAATCGCCTTGCGGAACGCCAGGTAAAGATTTGCTGGGGGATCACGGTGCCCGCGTCCTCTTCGGCCTGGCTCACAAGTTGATTTATGAGGCTCTCGGAGTAGTTGCCTTCCCGGATGTACTGCGAATTGAGGATTTCCACCGATGAGCTGATGCGTTCATCCTTGTATGCTTCGTTCCGTGTCTCGATAACCCGTGCGATTTCCGCCGGCGTCAGGCGCCGCAGCAGAGGGCGGACCAGGAACCGGTAGGCGGCGACGATAACGGCCGTAAAAGCAGCGAGGGAGAGCGTCCATCGCACGAAACTGGAGAAGATGATCGCCACAGCGTCGACGGCCATAACCACCAGGAAACTTGCAAAAGCGACCGCAAGCACGGCGCAAAGCCCGCGCAGGGCGATGATCAGCCGGATACGTCTGGCCGCACGGTCGAGTTTTTCTGCTATCGGTTTTGGTAGATTCCCCGTGGAGACAGCGCTTTTACTCATGACAGACCTCCTTTTCGACGCAATACCCATTCGGTAGTGAAAAGGCTGAACAGAACCAGCAGCATCAGCCAGTGATCCCAGAGTGTAATGTCGGCGCGTTCAGGTTCCGCTTCGTCCGTGCCGGGGCCGAACGCGTCGTGCAATTCATCGATCCGGTGCAGAGGGACGACTTCTCCTCCACTGGCCGCAGCGATCCTTTCGGCGGTTTCCCTGTCGGCGGTCAGCTCGGCCAGCTCGACCGGATTAAAAGTGGTTGCGACCTGAAACCCGGTTTCCACCCGTTCCGCTCCCTCTTCTTCCAGGATACGGTCGGCGGTTCTTCCGGAAAGTTCTATACGGTACCGTCCCGGCTCCGCGAACGGCCCGATCTGCGCATCATACATGCCCTGGGAGTCGGCGCGGTACCGCAGGCTGTAGGTCGAGATCTCGTCGTGCTCACGGAAGACGGTCACCCTGACCGAGTCGTCGGTCACCGGTGAATAATCCAAATTTAGGATCCTTGCCGTTACATTGACGTTGTCGTCGGGGCTGTAGGTTAAGCGGTCGGTCCCCAACCGCACGAATTCGCTCCCGCTTCGCAGCCTCTCGCCGGCGCCCCAGGTCATTATCTGGCCCCAGAAACGGTGATGCAGGGTATCGCCGACCCGGTAGCGCAAGCGCCATGTGCGGTCGAAGTTGAGCATCAAGACCCTGCCCAGGCCGAACTGGTGTTTGACAATCAGGCTGTTGCGGCGCGGCATTTCCGTCGTTTCCCTGACGCTGCGGGCGATATCCTCGGTCGTATCGCCGACGGTGACAAAGTCCCTTTCCTCCATCTGTTCCGGCGGCACGGCAAAGGCAAGCACAGAAGCACCCGGTTTGACATCGTCGGCGTCGTAACGCCATTGGAGATCGGGCAGATTGTTCCAGATCCTTTCGCTTCCCGAAGCACTCGGAGCCAGCCGCATGATCGGATGCACCCGGCCTTCCATCGTGGGTTGCAATTGCAGGCGGAACCGCGGTTCGGGGCCGGTAAAATGGGTGCGATCGGTCGGGGTGTAAACGATCGGGAGCAGCTCCTTGAGGATGGTGCTTTGGAACTTGTGGGGCATGTGATCGGGGCCTGCAATAACAACCAGGGCGGCGCCGCGTTCATCGACACAGTATGCGATGTGTTCGAGTGCCGATCGGGTGAGGACGCCGGGCGGGACATCGCCGAGGATGATGACGTCGAATTTCCGCCACTCCTCGCGCGTTTCGGGCAGGCGATCGGCTTCGGCCTCGCCGAACGGACGGGAGGCGGAGGCGGTTACCGGCCTGTGGCGCGGCCGGTCTTCGTCGGGAAAATCGATTGTGTCGGGTGTGGTGATAACATACTGAAGGTGCACCGATTTGTCGCGACCATAGAACAGGTTGCGCAGATAGCGGAATTCCCAGCGCGGGCGGTTGTCGACAAGCAGGACGTTGGTGCGGTCTTCGGATACAGCGGTCTGGAACCGCCAGGTATTGTTCTCGTCGGAGACCTGGCCTTCCACGGATTCAATTTCAATGAGGTACGAATAAATCCCTTCTTCGTCCGGCTCGTCGGTAAAGTGGACGGTTGTCCGGTATTCCTCGTTATCGTCAGGCACCGATACGGTTGTTTCGTCGATTATCGTACCGTTATCCTCGCTCATGAATCTCACGCGGATAGTCTTGCCGGGGACGCCGTAAAGCTTCAGGCTCGCTTCCGCCCTCAATCGTTCGCCCTTATAGATGTCCTCCGGCGCATCAACGTAGGTGACGGCCAGGTCGCGGCGCGTCCGGGTGCTCCCGAGCAAAATCGGAAAGACAGGGGCGGATCGCTCTCCCAGCAGGCGCGCGGCCGCTTCCGCGTTGCCGCGGGCCGTGTCGCGGCAATCGCTCAGCAACACCACGCCGGCGAGCTGCTCGGCCGCAATGTTCTCCAGAGGATATTCGAGGGCCGCCGCCAGATCGGTCAGTGTGCTCCACCCGGAATCGCCCTGCTCGTTCTCTTCCAGCCCGGCGATGCTCTCGTGGGAACGCGGGGTGGCGGCAAAACCGATGGGACGGACACTGTAATTGCGTGCAAGTGCGGCGGCCAGCCCGCGGTTGGGCCCTTCGCCGGTGAGGATCTCTTCCGCAAGATCGCTGCGCCTGATCTGCCGGTCTTTCAGTCGTACAACTTCTTCCTGCTTCGCGTAACTCAGGCTCTCCACCAACCCCCCGTTGTTCCCGGATGCATCCTCCTCAACAAGTTCGCTTTCACCGAGGACTCCGAAAAAGACGGCCAGCTCGAGCATCTCTCTGCCGTCCCGCTGCGGATCGTCAATCTGCATGGAATCGGACTGGTCCAGGAGGATGACCACGTGACGTTCGAACCTTCGGACAACGAAACGTGCAATGACCGGTTCGGCGAGGACAACGAGCACCAGCCCGACGGCGGCGATGCGCAACCAGGTGATATACCCCCCGATTTCACGCTTTACGGCCCCCCGTTCAAAGCGATAAAGGGCTATGACAGCTTCAATTGCGGCAGCGCCAAGCATCGCCAGCCCCAGCAACGGCCATGGAGTCGCCAGGGTGATAACAAGGGTCAGTGTCTGGAACAGCATCCACAACCCCATCGAGCCGGCCGCCCAGCGGAGGAAGGGCCACAGCCTGCGGCGTCCGGTCGGGGCGAGACGGTGAAGCAACGGCCAGGCGGCAAGGAATACGACGGCCAGCAGGACGATCACGGCCGCCGGCAAGTTATCGGCCAAAAATCCGGGGGAATGCAATTGGTTGTTCATTGTTGATCCATTCCAAGCCCGGCGCGCACCCTGAATCGCAACAGCTCAGCTCCGTATCTGCTGCCAACTGCCGCGCAAGTGCAATCGCCGGTTGAGTTTGTCGCCTAACAGCCACACCCTCAATTTCATTATACCATACTGTGCGGCAAGCTGCAAACACGACGAGTAAATTTGCAGGGACATGGTATCCACCCTCAGGGGAGAGAAGGCAGCCCGCCCCGGGGCGGGCTGCCTTCAGCGAAAAATCTCCTCGAACTCGCCGCCCCCTATCCGGTCGCCAGGTGGCGCGCACGCAGACAGGCTGTATTTGTCCACGCGAAGTGCGGCTTTTTGCCGCAGAGATGCCGCTGAGGACGCGCCCGCAGGGCCTGCCTGCAGCAGGCAGGCAACCGCCGTTTTGTCCGGCGCAGATACACACTGGTAGAATCTGAAATCCTGAAGAAAGTTGCTTATCATGCTTTTTTTAAATTTTTTATATTAATCATTGTCTCTGGTTTATGAAATATGCGGGGCAACCACGTCGGCACCGCTGGAACGCTTGGAATAAGCGGTTTATTGGCTTCCTCATGTGGGGGGGCCCGCGCTTATTTGACAACGAACATATTAATGGTTAGACTGAGTGGTATCGGGAGTCGTCTTTTGACCGCAAGCACTCTTTCTGCGTTGTCCCTCCGGCTATGGATAACATCTATAACAAGGCCTGCAGGACCGCCAATATGGGCAATTATGAGTATGCCATAGAGCTCTTCCGTGAGGTTCTCAGGCATGAGCCGGAACATCCTGAAGCCCGTCTTCTTCTGCGCGGGACCGAACGCAGACGTGCAACCGAGCAGGCGGGAATATTTGCCGCCGTCGTTGCGCGCTTGAAGGTCATTTTTCCCGTCCTGAAGGCTCTGTTATACCCGCATAAGCCCCGCAAGAAACTGGAATGTTATGAAGATGCGCTCGAACGGCTGCCATCAAGCACATTGCTGTTGATCCGGGCGGGAAAAGCGGCGCACAAGGCCGGCCTCTCCGATGCTGCTGCGACGATATTCAAAGATATCGTGGTGCGGGCGCCGGAGAACAAAAAAGCTCTCAGGTATGCCGGTGAATTGATGGAGCAGAAAGACGAAACGCAGGAGGCCCTGAAATACCTGAACCGGTTGCTGCAACTCGACCCGTCCAACCGGGAGCTTGCCGGGCGGGTGAAAAACCTGGAGGCGGAGGCGCATATGCGGAAAAGCAAAATGGAGGAGGCAGGCAGCTTCAGGGATATGATTAAAGATAAGGAGGTGGCCGAGGAATCCGTAAAACGTTTCGAAACCGCCGACGAGAAGAGAGAAAAGCAACTCAAGCAGGCTTTGGAGGAACTGAAGGCGGAACCTGATAATGTCAGTAAGATTATACGCCTGGCAACGCTGCTCCAGGACGATAATCAGCAGGAAAGAGCTTTGAAACTCCTCAAAAAAGCCCGGCAGAAGCATCCGGACAGTTTCGATATCCGCCAGAAACTGGGCGATATGCAGATCCGCGCCCTGGATACTAAGCGGCGCGAGCTGGAAGATAAATTGCGGGACTCGCCCGAGGACACCGAACTGAAAGCGAAGGCCGAAGAGATATCCCGCAGACGCAATGAGATCGCTGTCCGGGAATACAGGTGGCGGGCGGAGAGGCACCCGACCGATCGAAAACTAAAACTGGAAATGGGATATGCACTGTTTGAGTCCGGCGAAACGGACGCCGCCATCGCGCAATTCCAACAGGCCGGTCAGGATTCGCACCTGGAATTGGATGCCGCTGTCATGTTGGGCCGATCGTTTGCCAAAAAAAAGCAATACGACCTGGCGGCCGAGCAGTTCCAGAGGGCGCTGTCCCGGCATAAAACGATGGACGCGAAAGGCATGAATCTGTATTATGAACTGGCGGCCGCTTTGAAAGGCGCCGGGGAAAAAGAAGAAGCCCTTAATATTTATAAACGTTTGTATTCGCACGATATTGGCTATAAAGACGTCGCCGAACAGATGGAGAGCCTGAGAAAAGAAGTGGAAGCAGGCTGAACCTTTTTTATCCGCAAAATTCAGTTAATCGAAGGAGCAATAACATATGCCGCAAAGACCTTCCGCCGCAAAATCTTTGAGAAAAAACCAGGCCCGGCGCAACTTGAATAAAAGCGCAAAAAGCAAACTGCACACCGAAACCGTGAAGTTCGAACGGGCGGCCGAACGGGGCGACAGAGAAGAAGCCGCCAAACAACTCGAACTCGTGACAAAACTGCTCCATCAGGCTGCAGCCAAAGGCATCATGCACAAAAACACCGCCTCAAGAAAGCTGTCGAGATTGCAATCGACGCTGAATGCCTTGGAATAGGTGAAGGGCAGATGTTCGGTGAACCCCGTTCGTCTCCACCGGTCGTTCCGGCGGGCCACAAGCGTTACCGGGAACGTAATTGTATCTGGCGTGACCGGCAGGCTCAAAACAGGGGCGATATCCATCAGTCTTCTGGGATATCGTATGTTATCCTGTTGAATCGCATATCGAGATGGCGGATGCCCTTCAGGCCGGAGTGCTCGCGCAGAAAACCGCCGAGTTCCCGCAGTTTCTTCTCGTCGGACGGTTCATCAACACGCCTTTGTTCCTTCAATCCGCCAATATTGCGATACTCTTCCGTGGTGCCCCAGCCGATGATCGCCCCGCCTCCGGTGACAAGGGAGACATCCGCCCCGGTCAGTCCGCGGCGTCCGACATGGGTCACGTCGATCTCTTTAATATCCAGAAACTCCAGTGCGCCCCTCTCCTCGAGGAACCGGCTGAGGCGGGCGCCGACCGCGAGCGCCTCCTCTTCCCTCCACCGCCACTCGCCCGGCAAGCTCAGATTTTCATGAACGATGACAGGCCGGGCGCGGCCTTGCCAGTCCACGGGCTCCCGGTAGAACTCCTCCGGCAGCAGGTGTCCGTCCCGGTCGATGAGGAAATGCTCGCTTCCCCGTTCCACCGTCCCGGCCGGTCTCCTGAAAAACACCTCGATCCTGATCTGGTTCGGAAGCAATCTCCTGACCTCGCGGACTTCGATGATCGGGGGCCACTGCGACACGCCTTTTTTGACCGCCCCGGCAAGGGTGCGGTCGAAAATATTTGCATCGGACAGCACGTCCGCAAGCTTTCCCCTCAGTTCGGCCTCCACGTTTTTTTTCCGGATATAATCGGGCGTATCAAACGATACATTCTCCGCAGTGACAGAAAAAGAAGGATGGCCGGCAACAGCATACCAGGCGCCCCTGGCCCCCATCTGCAGGGCCAGGACAAGAGAGCCGAGCACAATCAGCCAGAGCAGAAGCCGCAGCGAGAGGATCAGAGGTCCGCTCCACCGCTTTTTTGAACCCGCCTTATCAGCGCGGGTTTTCCTTTTCTTGCTTTTCGCCATATAAATATTCTACTCTTTTTTAAGTGCTTAGTATTTCCACATCGACAACAAATTGTCGATGTACTGGAAAAGTGAAGTCGTTGGCCGTTGCGTATGTCGTTGCCGTTTTTATTAATTATTTTTCAAGCTCCGCCTTGAAAAAGAATTAGGCGCTTCGTTGCCGTACATTCTTTTAATGTACTCCCTTTGCGTGCGATAATGCAAATCAAAACAGCAAAATGACAGTAAGATTTCCGTTAATTTCCGGGCGGTTCATGCACGCGTTCTCAACTTGTTGCTAGCAGCGTGGCCGAAAACCCGGCTCGTAGTGGACGCTTTCAAGCC
>PUMZ01000284.1 GCA_003551565.1 Candidatus Brocadiaceae bacterium
CCTCACCCTCCGCCACCGGATCGGCCGGTTCGCTCCGCAGCGGTTCCAGTTCCATGTGCTCGGCAACGGCGGCGACCAGTTCCTCTCGAAATTCTCGCACCATGTCGCGATCGAAGCTCAGCGTGATCATATCCGGCTCACCCCCGTCCAGCGGCGAGAACCGGAGCCGGAGCTCTTTTACGCCCTCGGAGCTCCCCCTGCGCAGCCCGCCCTCGATCAGCACCGTCGATGTCTTCAGTTCGCGTTCGACGTCGGTCAGTTCCCGCTCCTGCCGCAGCCACTGGAGATGTTCGCGATCAAGCAGCACCAAATTCGGACTTTGCTGAATGTCGCTGGCAAACTGCATGTGCAGCGTGCTGGCCAGGCTGTCGAGCAGTTGCCCGGGTTCTTCGTTGATAAAGCCCAGCAGCCCGACATAGTGGCGGTCGCCGACCGGTATCCCGTGCTGCGCGACGGCGCGATGCAGCATCCGCACGACGGGTGCGGTATCGTAGCGTGAATCGGTCTCGCCCCAGAGCGTGCTCTGGCGGGCCATGCCGGTCAGGGCGTCGATCGCCTGCACGCGGCAGACCGGCGGGTCGGTCTCAGGCACGCCTTCGATGAACAGGAACATATCGACCTCCAGCAGATGCCCGATCCTGACGGCCGTGCGCGGGTCGGTCAGCCCGGCGGCAGTGAGGTCGTGTTCGGCCAGGACAAGGTTCACCTGCTCACGTTCCAGGAGTGCGATCTCGTCCATATCGAACAGCTCGACTTCCATCAGCGTGAGCGGTTCCGACGGGGGCTTCCGCTCGCCTTCACCGGGTATAAGTGCCAGCCGCACCTGTTCCTCTGCCGCTGCTGCGGCAGGCGCCGACACGACTCCGGACAAAAAGAAAAAGGCAAAAATCAACGTCGCGAACAGCCATTTTTCAGTATTTATTCGTTTTTTAATCAATTGATGTATCTCCGGAAATCGAAGGACCAGCGAATAGCCTATAGCACGCATCCCTGCGTGCGTCCCGGACAGGCAAGATGCCTGTCATACATTACGCCTGCGGCATTTTTGCCAAGCGACTAGCGACCAGCGACTTACGACTGAATTCCTCAAACATTTTGGTGCCTGAGCGTTACTACGCCAAAAGGTAACGGCTTAACGGAGCCAAGCCGGGACTTGGCGCTCCCGGGTATGCATTATTCCTCAACGACCGGTTCCGGCAGCACGACTACGCGGAAACCGTACCGGTTTAGTGTAAACGTCGGTGTAGCTTGAATACGATACGCCGAACGCAGGTAAACCGGAGCATTTCGCCAGGAGCCGCCGCGCAGCACGCGCCGAGCGGCAAAACCAGGAATGGAACCGACCGGATCAGTCCTCGTCTCGCCCTCGCTGTCGTAGTCTTCATACCAGTCCCGGCACCACTCCCACACGTTTCCATGCATGTCGTACAGACCCCAGGCGTTGGGTCTGAAACTCGCCACCGGCGCCGTCTCCGCGTAGCCGCCGTCATGATCCCTGTCCGACCATTCAAAGTCGGTGCTCGCATCCGCGTAGTTCCCGTAAAGGTGCAGGTCCTCCACTTTGTCGCCGAAACTGAAGACGGACTCGCTTCCGGCGCGACACGCGTATTCCCACTGCGCCTCGGTCGGCAGGCGCACGGTCAGGCCCGTGTGCGCGCTCAGCCTCCGGCAGAACTCGTAGGCGTCATACCACGTCACGTTGTCCACGGGTCGCTGCAGGCCTTTGAATTCGGAGGGGTTCTCCCCCATAACCGCTTCATACTGCTCCTGTGTCACCTGCGTTTCGCCCATATAGAACGGCTGCGTGATGCTGACGCGGTGCCGGGGGTGTTCTCTGGTGAAATACTCCGCATTACCCCCGTAGCGTTCCTTGAGTTCCTCCGGCGAGAGCCTGCTCCCCATCATGAACTCCCCGGCGGGTATTTGCACCAGGTTCATCTCCACCTCGCCCCCCATGTCGATTGTCAGCGTCTCCGTGTCAATATCGTGCGGCATATCGGCCGGGATGTTCTCCACAAGCAGTTCGGCATCTTTTTCCAGCTCCGCCCGTGCGAGCATAATCTTTCTACGCCAGGGCGAGTCCTCGCTATCATCAAGTGCGCCCTCCAGTTGTTTTAGATCGTCGAGCACATCGCGCCAGCGTCCCTGCATCCCCAGTATTTTCACACGCAAACCACCCGCCTTGTAGCCGGCCGCTTCTTCGGCCCATTCATGGGAGCGCAGTTTCTCAAACAAGGACATAGCTTCATGGTATTTCCCGGCGAATGCTAAACCCATAGCACGATAGAGCTGGAGGTGCACCCATTCTTTTCGCGACTCACTACTCCCGTCATCCGGCAGTGCGTTGAGTTCTTTTTCGATGCGAGTGAATGCCTGTAGATATTCTTTTTCGGCGAAGAAATGTCTCACACGCTGTCGCCATGGCACAGACCCGAGACGCTCACGATAGGCGAGGCGCCAGTCGGCGGTGCTGGTGGAATGACCGGACTCAATGGCCCGGTCAATAAATTCCTGTCCATCGATCCGGTACACCGCATCGGCGCAGGAGGCCCAGGCGTATCCCTGCTCATCGGCAACCAGTCCAAATACCGGTCCGCCTTCAGGAGACACAAACGGTCCGATCCAGAGATCGTTTTCGGCCCAATTTGGATCGTCCTGCGGTGCCGGTCGATAAACCATAACATAATCACCTTCTCCCCTTCTAAAATAGCCGGGTATCGTTTTTGTGATCATCCACAGATCATTTCTCAGCCCAATAGCGTGGCCGATCCGGGGAATCGGAAGGTCGTTTGGCAACTTTCTGTCAAAAGGTAAAGGTGTCACTCTTCTTAAAACAGATGTCCACAAAACACTTTCAATATCACTTTCTCCATAAGAAGTCTCACTCCCTTTGCCCAGAGGTTCGGAACGTGGTTTAAGCGTTTGCATGTCCAGTTCAAAAATAGAGCGGTGGTTTGCTGAGCGGGATGAGACTCTCCATAATCGTATGAAAGGTGGCTGCTGATGTTCGGTCACGACAGTATCAGCAAAAAAATTCCTCCAGCTAAACAGATCGGAATCAGGCACTTTATCCAAAACGCCTTTTCCCAGGTCCCGGTCTCCGTAATAACGTTCATCATAGGCCGACAGCGGCACGGTCAGGCCGTCGGGCCAGGTTATGGCCAAAGGCCATTTCCGCCGGGATTCTGAAGGAATGTCTCTGATATTCAGGAGCGTGATTTCGTCCGTTTCCGGATCAAGACTGACAAGTACGGCATTCTGATCGGACCCTTTTTCGCCGTTCTTCTGATGGTAAGCATTTCCTGCCTCAGCGCCCTTAATGAGCAGTTTTTTCTTTCCGCCGATTCGGCAGGATGCCAGATGGCTGATCTGCAATGGCACGCCCTGAGACGGAGAATACCACCTGCCGGCCCAACCGGACTCCGTTTTATCGAATCGGGCCAGCCCGCGAGTGCGGATTCCCAGCCAGACACTGGCCCCCTGAGAAGTTTCCATATGCGTATAGCATTCGATTACGGGGTTGGTATCATTGTTTTTCTCCGGCCAGGGCAGTATGGTGACATCCGACTCCTGCAAAAACACTTCTTCCCCCGCCGCCCCTTCTATTTTGCTCAGTGGCACGACGATGAGCGTATGTGGCCTACGATTCGGGCGGTCGTACATCAGTGGAGCGGCGAACCAGGCGTCACCACCTGCAACGGTCAGAAACTCGATTCGGGGATACGGTTCCCTGCGGGGTCGCTCCCCGATCTTCCTTACGCTGTCAGGAAAAACCACCCTGGTTCCGTGGAAGACCGGAGCGCTGTCATAGTCCCATATCGGCATGAAACTCATTCGGAATTCTTCAAGAAATCCGCGCATCGCAGGGCGTGTAACGGGTGGTGGTTCCCAGATTTTACAATCTCTCCGGCCGACGGAAAAGGCGAGCGAGGGGCTCCTTCGTCGTGCTGCGAAAACTACTTTCACACAATCCCATGGAAGGTAACTGTCCCCCTCCAGCGGTTCGACATGCTCTTTCCAGAATTCGCGCCAGAATTTATACTCCTGGTCAATCTTTTCATCGGGAATGCTGGGTATTAAATTACGACGAAGGTCCTGTTGCGCCCACAACAAATAATCATCAGATTGAACGTGTTCTCCTAACATTCCAAATTTCATAAAGGACCACACGTATATATGAAGATAGGGATGCAGAGCGGGATCGCGTGCACCGGTTTTTCTCTTCATATCCCAGAAAGCTCTTTTGCCGGCCCACCCAACACTATACAGCACTGCGCTATAGTGATCATGCACCTTATCCCCGAATCTGTCAAAGTAACGCCGGCCGAGCTGTATAATGCGATCGTAGGAGGCAAGAGTCCTTCTCTGTCCGCGTGTTGCGTAAACTCCTTTAATATTAGTGACGGCCAAATAGCCGGCTTGTTCACTGGACGGATCAAGGTGCCAGGCGCGCAGGGCGGATTTTGCCACCTGCTTTTGTCTTTCTCTTTCTAAAACCCAGGCCCGGTGCCCATAACTTTTTGCCGCAATCCGCCGTGCTTTTTCGAGTTCCCTTTGCGCCAGCAACCTTGCATGCGATTCATCCAGCGCTTCCTCCGGCGCGTCGACAACCTGGCGGAGCTGCTTTCCGGCCCAGTTCATTGCCGTCTCCCGCAACTTCTCATAATCGCCGACCTTGCAGCTCCATTTACCGGAAGCCAGTTCACGCCCGGCGCGCTCAACCCGCAGCGTGAGTGTGACGGGCGTGCGATCGAAAGACACACCGATTTCGGTCTCTTCAGTAAGTTCACCGGCAATCTGGAAGTCGCTCGTAGCGGCCAGTCGCGCCACTCCGTCGGTATCGCCCGCCTCGCTCAATCCCATCACCCGCAGCAGCCTTTCCTCTTTTGTGTGTATGGGCTGACGCGGCGTCAGCAGCACAAAGCCCGGATAGTGGCCGAACGAAAGCGAGTCGACCAGATCGTCGGCCATCCACTGGAGCCGTTCCAGGCGGCTTATGAGCGTGACCCCGGTCACTTCAATGCTCGGCGTATCCAGGTGGATCGACAGTGCGCTGCGCAGCTCGCTTACAAACGCTTCGAGGGGTTCATCAATATCATCCGACATTCGCCAGCCGTTTTCTTCTTTTTCAATGTCAATGAACATTTCGGCCAGCAGCGCGCCGGTCTGCGCCAGCACCGCCTGGACGGTCACCGTCGCACCGTCACGGTCCTCAGCGTCAACGATCACCGGACAGACCAGAACGCCGGCGGCGAGGAGCGGGCGGAGTGCGCCGTCGGTAGCTTCCAGGCCAAGCCGATCGAGTTCATGTTCAGCAAGCACATCATCAATAAGCTGCCGTTCGACCAAGATGAAATCGTCCTGCTCGGCCAGAGTATCGTACAGGGTCATATCGAGCCACCCGCGCAGCGCCCCGTCGTCGGACGGCGCATCGCGCGTTATATATTCCGGTTCGAGCAGAGCGACAGAGGTCTCTGCTGACTCCGCATCTCCGCTGTTCGCTCTTGTGCAGAAGGCTAAAAAAGCGAAACAGAGCAGGATCGCCAACAGCCATTTCCTCGTATTTTTTTGTTTATTCATCAAATGACGTCTCTCCAAAAGTCAGAGGACCAGCGAATAGCGTATAGCTCGCATCCCTGCGTGCGTCCCGGACAGGCAAGATGCCTGTCATACATTCCGCCAACAGCATTTCCGGCAAAACGACCAGCGACCAGCGACTTACGACTGAATTTCTCATAAACTTGGGTGCTTGAAAGTAAATTATGAAATGAGCTTTCAGCTCATGTTTTATGTTCATCATCCTGTGTCCCAGGATTCCATGCCTTTTCAGGACATCCCATCCTGGGCTATTATGAATCCGTCCCTTCGGGGCTCCAGACGAAATCCCAACTTTAAATTTTCATATTACCAGTCTAATCCGAGAAGAACCAATTTTTTACTGCTTCTGCGCCGTCTGTCATGCGAAACAGCAACGACTTAACGGAGCCGAGCCAGGATCCGGTGCTTTCACGTATGCATCATTCCTCACCGACTAGCTTCGGCAGCATGCGCTCGGCGATATCCGCAGCGGCTTGCTGGAGCGCTGTCTTGCCGGCAATCATCTCCGTCAAATCCACCGCGACGGTCGTCTGACGGTCGATAGCAATGACCTCGTCGGTGCGTCGGTCGACGGCTTTGACTTCGAGACGTGCCTTGACGCTGACGAGGTTGCCGCGCCGCATGGCGAACTCGCTGAATCCCTCGCCCTTGAGGATGATATCCGCCCGGGCACGGCCGCCGGACTCCTCCAGCACCTCGAACCCGGTCTCGCGCAGGTAGAGGATCAGCTCGGTCTCGGCCGCGGGGTCGA
>PUMZ01000414.1 GCA_003551565.1 Candidatus Brocadiaceae bacterium
ATCCTGGTTCCATCGAAATCCGGGGCGCGATCGTAGTCCCAGGTAGGCAGGAAATCCATCACAAAATCCCTGGGAAATTGGTACGAAGTGGGACGTATCAATTTCGACTCTTTTTTGAAATCCGGCTCCCATGTCTCCGATTCCGGGTCTCCGGCCTCTCTGAGGTGATGTTTCCAGGCGTCTCTCGCTCCCACTTTCCATATCCGGTTGTCTGAAGCGGGATACTGTTCAGCGAGCCTTTGGGCGGCGGCCCGAACACCTTCGGGATTTTCTTTTCGGGCGGCAAAAGCCATCTCGATACAATCCCAGGGTATGCATTTCTCCCCCAACGGCTCGACGTAATCCTTCCAGAAATTTCGCCAGAACATGTATTCATCCTCCACTATATCGTCAGGGATATTGGGGATCAGAGCACCACGGAGAATCCTGGGCATCACCCACAGGGGGTTGCCGGGATTGGGACTTTGATCGTAGAATACCCCCCCCTTCATTCCCGCCCAAACGTAAGTCCGGGCAATGGGGTACATCTCGTCTGCGATGTTTCTTCCAATATCAACATGCCCTCCGGCTCTGTAACCAGCCCTCAGGATACTGCTGAGAACCTGGTGATGATGATCAGTTACCTTATTCCCGAAGCGTTCAATATAACGTTTGCCGAGCTGAATTATGCGCTCCTGAGCCGCCAGAGTCCGGCCCTGCCCCCGGGCCCAATACACTCCCTGTATGTTCGTGGCGGCCAGGTAGGCGGCTTCTTCGCCGGAAGGGTCAAGGTGCCAGGCACGCAGGGCGGCTTTTGCCACCCGCTTTTGTCTTTCCCATTCTACAACCCATCGGGGCCTATAACTTTGTTCCGCAAGCCGCCGTGCCTTCTCAAGCTCCTTTTGCGCCAGCATTTTCGCATGCGATTCGTCCATTTCTTCCGCCGGCGCGTCGACAACCTGGCGGAGCTGCTCTTCGGCCCATCCCAGTGCCTGCTCACGCAGCTTCTCGTACTCGCCGACCTTGCCGCCCCATTCGCCGGATGCCAGATCGCGACCGGCGCGCTCGACCCGCAGCGTGAGGGTGAGGGGCGTATGGTCGAACGACACGCCGACCTTCGTCTCTTCGATGAGTTCGCCGGTGAGCTGGAAGTCGCCTGCAGCGGCCAGTCGCGCCGCCCCGTCGTTCTCGCCTGCCTCGCTCAGCCCCATCACCCGCAGCAGCCGTTCCTCTACCGTGTGGATAGGCTGACGCGGCGTCAGCAGCACAAGGCCCGGATAATGGCCGAACGAGAGCGAGTCGGCCAGGTCGTCGGCCATCCACAGGAGCCGTTCCAGGCGGCTTTCAAGCGCGACACCGGTCACTTCAATGCTCGGCGTGTCCAGATGGATACTCAGTTGGCCCCGCAACTCTTCCTTAAAATTCTCCAGCGACTCATCAATATCATCCGGCATTCGCCAGCCGTTCTCTTCTTTTTCAATGTAGATGAACATCTCGGCAAGCAGCGCACCGGTCTGTGCCAGCACGGCCTGGACGGTCACCGTCGCGCCATCATGGTCTTCAGTGTCAACGATTACCGGGCAGACCAGGACGCCGGCAGCGAGGAGAGGGCGGAGTGCGGCGTCGGATGAATCCTGGTCAATTTCATGTTCGGCAAGCACATCATCAATAAGCTGCCGTTCGACCATGATGAAATCGCCCTGTGCTGACAGGCTATCGTGCAGGGTCATATCGAGCCACCCGCGCAGCGCGTCGTCAGAGGCCGCATCGTGCGTTATATATTCCGGCTCAAGAAGAGCGACAGCGGTCTCTGCTGACTCCGCACCGCTGCTGTCCGCCGAGACGCCGATAGCTAAAAAGCCGATACAGAGCAGGATTGCCGGCAGCCGTTTTACGGTATTTTTTCGTTGTTTTATCATTGGACGTATCTCCAGGAATCGAAGGACCAGCGACTTACGACCAGCGACTTACGACTGAATTTCTCAGACATTTTGGTGCTTGAACGTTACTATGCGAAACGGCAACGGCTTAAACGGAGCCGAGCTGGGGCTTGGCGTTCCCGGGGACGGATCATTCCTCATCGGGCGGTTCCGGCAGCACGACCACTCGGAAACCGGGCCGGCGGCTGCTGTAGGACGAAAAGTTATAACCGCGGCAAGCTGCGCGCAGGTAGGTTGAGGAACTGCGCCACGATCCACCACGCAGCACGGGCCAGGCAGCTGCACGCCCCATAACAGGGTCGATCCGCGGCTCATTCACGTTTGTATAAGATACAGGCCCATGAAAGCACCACTCCCACACATTACCGTGCATGTCGTACAGGCCCCAGGCGTTGGGCTTGAAGCTCGCTACCGGCGTCGTCCCTTTGGCATCTTCGTCGTGACCATCGCCCGCCCCCGAAGAGCCGGCATCCGCGTCCGCATAGTTCGCGTAAAGGTGCAGGTCCTCCGCCCTGTCGCCGAAGCTGAAGGCGGTGTCGCTTCCGGCCCGGCACGCGTATTCCCACTGCGCCTCGGTCGGCAGACGCACCGTCAGCCCGGTCCTTTCGCTCAGCCTCATGCAGAACTCATCGGCCTTATATGACGGAACGCTGTCCACCGGGTTCCGTGCCCCTCTGAACTCCGACGGGTTCTCGCCCATCACGGCTTCATACTGCTCCTGCGTCACCTGCGTGACGCTTATGTAGAACGGGCGGGTGATCCGGACGCGATGACGGGGATGCTCTCTGGCAAAGTGCCGCTCATTACCGCCGTAGCGTTCCGCCACCTCCTCCGCAGAGAGCGTGCCGCCCATCATGAACTCCCCGGCCGGTATCCGCACCAGTTCCATCTCTATGCCGAAGCCCACGTCAATCGTCAGATTCTGTGCTTGCGTGTCATACTGATGATTAACATGTTGCTCGGTTTCCTGCACGCTCACAAACACCGGTTCGTAATCCTTGTCCAGCTCTCGTCGCGCCTGCGCGATTGTCGAGTTCCAGCTCGACCTCAAACTGTGCGTCATAAGTACGTCTTTGCTTATCAAATACCGCAAGCGGCGGTCGGATCTTCTTATAAAAGAAATGAAATCCGGGTGAACCCCCTCGAGCTGCGCTATTTCATCGAGCACCTGCCGCCAGCGGCCCTGCGCTTCCAGTATCTTCACCCGCTTCCGTCCTGCGACAAAACCTGCCGCTTCGCATCCGTGAGCACGCACATCATCGAGCACATCAAGCGCTTCTTCATATCTGCGGGAAAAAGCAAGCGCTATGGCCTCATAAATTTTCAGATGCCCCCATTCCCTTTTCCCTTCAGATTGTTCTGATGTCGTCAACTCTTCGAGTTCTTTTCGGATCAGCGCCAGTGCTTTATCGTGTTCATCACGGGCAAAGAAGGCCCTTGCGCGGCTCCGCCAGGCCGCCTGCCCCTGCTGCCTGGCATACCTTCTGCGCCAGCCGGCGGTTGTGGTGACATAGCCACGCCCCTTTGCATGAGTTATAAGGTCCTCGGGGTCAATCCTGAAAATTCCATTTCTGCTTTTCAGCCACACGGAACCGTATTTATCCCGGCTGATCTTTGATACACTGCGCCTTCTCCCATTTGACTTCCCAATAAACGGCCCTATCCAGAGGTCATTTTCCGCCCAGTCGGGATCGCCCTGTGGGGCCGGCCGGTAAACTATTACGGAACTTGACGTCCGCATCCACAGATCGCTTCCGACGGCAAGCACCTGCTCAATGTTGGGGACGGCGTTGTCGGCCGGGTAGTTTTCTTCGACGTTTCTCCACAAAAATCTCTTGTGAGCGTGGTCCGGACCGAGCTCCCTGAACGGCCGCCCCAGGGGCGCAGGTCGTCTCTTCAGAGTCCGCTTATCCAGCTCAAAAACCCCTTTCCCCCTGAAAATTCTGTCCCAGTCATCAGCCTTTTCAGCAAACTCCCACATTCGCCGTTGATCGCTATGCTCATCGAAGGTCAAAAAAGCATCATCACAGCGCAAGCGGGCATTGCCAACGTCACGGATATTGACGAACCGGGCTTCTCCCAGATCGCGATCGGGAAAGACCCCCTGATCGTAGGCTTTGAGCGGCATCTTCATTCCGTCCGGCCAGACAATGGCCATATGCTCACCCAACTGCCCTAAATGCAGGACCGTGGTTTCCCCGGTCTCCGGCTCCAGGCTCACAAGCAGAGTGTTTTTATCCCTTATTCCATGAACGTCTTCGCGCCCGATGACACCGAATTCATCTCCTTTGACGAGAAGCACATTCCTGCCGTCAACACGCGCCGGTGTCAGGTATCTGATCTTCGCCGGCACTCCCTGCGGTGAACGATACCAGCGTCCGCTCCATCCCTCGCTGGATTTGCTGAAGCGCACCAGCCCGCTCTGTTCCGTCCCCACCCAGAGTGAGGGAACCCCGGACGTCTGCATCTGAGCCTGGGTGGTTATTTGAGAGTTATGGCTAAGGTTATCATCCGGCCAGTCGATTCTTGTCACTTTCGTTTGGTCAAGTTCCAAAGCCCCAGCCGCCCGGTCAATGAGCTTGAGGGGTACGACAAAAAACGCCGTTATCATTTCTCTTGTTCGCCCTGCAAACCAGACGTCGTCTCCGGCAACGCTCAGGAACCTCCAGGATCCCCTATGCAGAAAGCCAACCTCTCGTGAGAAGGTGATTTTAGCCTCCTCATACCCCATATAATCGGGACGAATACCGGTGCGCTGTTCGACCGGGTCCCACGGATCGACAATATCAGCAAAGAACGACGGTTCATTTCTTCCCCCAAACCTGAATGCATGAATTGTGGATATTTCTGGACGGCTGCTTTGAAAAGCGGGATGTGTATTATCGTCCTTACGCGTTTCACTGTCCGGGACCCCGGCCATTCGGAGATAGAAATTGAGAATTATATCACTCCAGATATCGCACCACGAATCAGGATATTGATTTTCGAGTTGGCGGGCGATGGACCGAACGGCGTCGGGATTTCTTTTCCGGGCCGCGAAGCCCATTTCGATCCACTCCCATGGAATGCCGGTAACCTCTTTCAAAATACCGGCGTGTTCGCGCCAGAAACCCCGCCAGAAGACGTATTCCTCATCGACTTTACCGTCGGGGATGGAGGGTATCAGGATGACGCGCAGAGCATTCACTCCCCGCTTCAACATATGAGCCGGGGAATCGGGCATCGGTCCCGTATCGCCCCTCACTCCAAGAACCAGCGCGGCATAGACTTTAGCGCGGGCAAAAAAATATCTCTGTTCATCGGGCACAAGGAGAATCTCGGGAGTGTCATCACTATGAGTTGTACTGCTCAATGCATTTGCCGCCGCAAACCAGGTTGTGGAAAGCACGTGAGCATAGTGTGATGGTTCAGTGTCCCCGAACATATCGATGTACCGATTGGCAAGCTCAACACGTCGGCGTCTGGCGACCAGAGCATGCCTCAGTCCGCGAGCTGTATATTCATCTCTTACCGTAGTGACAGTCAAATAAGCGGCTTCTTCACAGGAAGGGTCAAGATGCCATGCGCGCCGTGCGGCCGCTGCCATACGCAGCTTCCGATCCTTTTCAGCTCCGGCATAAACGTAGCGTATCCGAGCAAGCCGCCGCGCCTTTTCGATCTCCCGCCGCGCCAGCATTTTCGCATGGGATTCATCCAGTTCTTCCGCCGGCGCATCGGCCACCTCCCGTAGCTGTTCCCCGACCCAGTTCATCGTTTTCTCCCGCAGTACCTCGTATTCGCCGGCCGTGCTGCTCCACTCACCAGATGCCATTTCGCGCCCGGCGCGCTCGATCCGCAGTGTCAGGGTAACGGGTGTCCGATCGAACGACACGCCGACCTTCGTCTCTTCGGCGAGTTCACCGGTAATCTGGAAGTCGCTCGGGGCGGCCAGTCTCGCCGCCCCGTCGTCTGTAGCAGCTTCACTCAACCCCATCAGCCGCAACAGCCGTTCCTCTTTCGTATGGAGCGGCCGGCGCGGGGTCAGGAGCACAAACCCCGGATAGTGTGCGAACGACAGCCCATCGGCCAGATCGTCAGCCCTCCATTGAAGGCGTTCAAGGCCGCTTTTGACGTTGATCCCGCTCACTTCGAAGCTCTGCATGCCCAGGTGGAGCGCCAGTTGACTGCGCATTTCCTCGGTAAAAATACCCAGCGACTCGTCGATATCATCCGGCATCCGCCAGTCGCCTTCATCATTCTTTTCAACCTCAAAGATCATCTCGGCCAACATCGCACCGGTCTGCGTCAGCACGGCCTGAACGGTTATGGCGGCCCACCCCCGCCTTGTCCTTTCAAAAATTACCGGACAGACCAGGACACCGGCGGCGAGGAACGGGCGGAGTTCGGCGTCG
>PUMZ01000143.1 GCA_003551565.1 Candidatus Brocadiaceae bacterium
GGAACGCCGTATTTTTCCGCCTGACGCCAGACAATCTCCGACTGGGGCTCGACACCCCCGACCCCGCAGAAAAGCGCCACCACACCATCAAGGACGCGCAAAGAACGCTCCACCTCCACCGTGAAATCAACATGCCCCGGAGTATCTATCAGATTGATCCTGAAACCTTTCCATTCCGTTGTCGTAGCAGCGCTTACGATCGTTATACCCCGCTCCCGCTCCTGGTCCATCCAGTCCATTGTCGTGTTGCCCTCATCGACCGTCCCCATCCTGTGGGTGCGTCCGGTATAATACAGCATGCGCTCGGCCACGGTGGTTTTGCCGGCGTCGATATGCGCCATAATACCTATGTTGCGCAGCGATTCCAGGGCAAATCCGCTCTGTTCTTTCTGTTCTCGTCCCATCTCTCTCCAACCAATAAATGTTGCTTCCCCGAAATGGTTTGATGCCCTTACCTATCCGGCATATTTCGGAAAAAAACGATAACCACGTGTAACAGGATACTAAATTTTTCCTTTCCAGGCAAACTTATAATGCCGTTGACTCGACAGCTCCCGAAAATTTGGTTATAATCGACGGATGTTGTCCGTTGCGGGGCCCGTGCCGGAAAGGTTCACCACAACAGAGATCGGGGTCGTTTGTTCTCTGCCAGGCAACTTTTGGCAATAAGGAAGGATAACATGAGCGTGTCCCAGCGGTTTAAGCACTTCTTCTTGCCGGAATTCAACCGCCGCTATGCCCTCCGGCTCGTTGTGTTAACTCTTTGCGCTTTCATTGTTTTCAGATATATCTTCGCCCCATTTTATATCCAGGGCGAAAGCATGGCGCCGACATACAGAACGGGCGGGATCACATTCAGCTGGCGCCTGGCCTATATGTTCTCCGAACCGCAGCGCGGCGACATCGTCATCATCCGGCTGGCCGGCCAGAGGGTGGCGTTGCTCAAAAGAATCGTGGCGCTGCCGGGTGAACAAGTCGAGTTCCGCAATGGAGAGCTCTTCATAAACGGGATGAAACTCCACGAACCCTATCTCGTCAAACCGAGCGACTGGACCCAGGGACCCAGGATTGTGGATGACGGCCACTACTACGTGGTGGGTGACAACCGGAGCATGCCGATCCAGGAACACCATTTCGGCGAAGTCGCGAAAGAACGCATTATCGGGACGCCTGCATGGTAATACGAAAATACATGCTCCCCACGCTCGCCGCCGTTACGGTGATGGGGATAACATGTCTTTCCGCCAGGCGCCTCATGATCTCGGAAGAGGCCAGGATAAGGAGACGCTTCGCCGCTGTTGCTTCCATGCTCTCGGTCAATACGAAGCAAGGGCAAGAACGCGCTGCGATGCTGAAAATTCAGCTGTCTCTGCGCGACTTTTTCACGGACCCCTTCTCCATCGATGCGCCGGGAACGTCCTTTTCAGCAGATTTTTCGCCTGCAGAAATCGCCAGGCAGGTGGCGTATTTCCGCACCCAGTTCGACCGGTTGACGATTACTTTGTATAATCTGGACGTGAGAGTTATCGATGACGACCTCGCTGAATCGGCCTTCACAGCCATGCTGAGAGGAACCACATCGAGCCAGAAACGGGTGATGGAGGTGCGCGAAATAGAGGCACTACTCCGGAAGGTGGACGGCCAATGGCTGTTCAGCGAGATTGCCGTGATAAAGGTTCTGCGCAGGTAACCGCCCGCGCCAATCCGTACCCACCACCCCGGCAGCCGCAAGCAGGCGGTTCGCTGAACACCTGCGCTCCCATCAGTCTCCATACCTATATTATAAGAGGCTTTACGGTCGACATGCGCACAGGAAAGAACATCTTGCCCCCCTCCCCACCAAGCATGCCCGCCGGCAGCAATACCGTGGGCATCACAACAACCGTTCCGGTGGAAGTGCTCCTCGGGGCGGGTTGCGTTCCCGTGGATCTGAACAACCTGTTTATAACCTCGCCTTTTGCCGAAGATTTCATTCTTACAGCAGAACGATCCGGATTCCCAAGAACCTGTTGTTCATGGACAAAAGGCATGTACGGTGCGGTCCGCCGGTACGGAATCGGAAGGGTTGTTGTGGTGCTCCAGGGGGACTGCAACAACAACCAGGCGCTGGCGGAGATGCTGGAATACGAAGGCGTCGAGTGCATACCGTTTGCCTTTCCCCACCGGCAAAACGTGACGGAGATGGCCGGGGAAATGCGCAGGTTTGCCGGGCGTTTAGGAACCGATCCGGAGACTGCCGAGGTGTGGCGGGAGCGGCTGGGACCGGCCAGGAAGCTGGCCCATGAAATCGATATGCTCTCCTGGCGCGAGGGCAAGGTCCATGGCCTTGAAAACCATTTATGGCTCGTCTCCACCGGCGATTTTTGCACCAACCCCGACCGCTACCGGAGTGCGGCGGAAAGATTCCTGGAATCAGCCCGCGGGAGGAACCCCATCGGCGGCCGTGTCCGGCTCGGCGTGGCCGGCGTGCCTCCGATCGTGCCGGAGATCTACGAATTTCTCGAATCTAGGGGCGCCACCGTGATATATAACGAAACGCAGCACCAGTTCTCCATGCCACGGGGGGGCGAGACGCTGCAACATCAGTATACCGGCTACACCTATCCGTACGGAATCCGGTGCCGGCTGAAGGCCATCGGACGAGAGGCCCGGCGGCGGCGGCTCGATGGGATCGTTCATTACGTGCAGAGCTTCTGTTACCGCAGGATCGAGGACAGAATCCTTCGGGACGCGCTGCCGATGCCGGTGATAACGCTGGAGCAGGACCGGCCGGGCGCGATGACGGGGCAGATTAAAACGCGCCTCGAAGCATTTGTCGAGCTGTTGTGGAGCAGGAAAAGCGGGCACGAGATATTTTAACCCGCTATTCACGCGTGCTCGGCGGTGCAGCTGCTGCACTGGAGACTCGTGAGAAAAGCAGGTTAATGATTGCCTTTGGTTTATGAAAATTGCGGATTAAGCCCCGGCTTCCTATTCCCCCCCGTTCCTTACCAGCACCAGAACAGTTTCGAGCCGTTCCAGATCGACAACCGGCCGGAGGTCGACCTTTTGAGAAAGGGGCCGCGTGCTATCGGCCTGCACGGAAACAACCCGGGCAAGGGGAAGGCCGGGCGGCGCCAGGGGGTCCTCGGCGCCTGCCTTGAGCGTTGGTGTGGTGAGGAGTATGTCGCCCCTGCGCACGTCCTGGTCTCTGTCGGCCATTTCAAGGACACACCGCACACCGTCCTTCCCGCGAAGGACGTACAGCTGCCGTGTGCGCATCGAACGCACCGGCAGGCTGGTTGCGGGATCGGTAAGCAAGCGCACGCGGCTGTAAAACGGTCCCGCTTCCGTCACGGTGCCCACCACCGCCCCGCCGGCCGCTACGACTTCTCCACCGGAGAGCCCGTCCCTCCTCCCCGCGGCAACGGCGATACTGCTGCGTCCGGGCGTGGTATCGTAGGATACGACATCGGCACTGACCGCAACCGTTTGGGATTGGGCCAGATCCAGGGCCTCGTAACCCTCGATGCGCGCTGTGAGCCGCCCGAGCGACTCACGCAGTAAAAGGTTCTGACTTTCCACATGTTGCAGCTGCCGGCTGGAAACGCGGGCGGATTCCTGAGCAATGAGCGCATCACGCAGGGTGCCTGCAGCAGCGGCGGCGTCGCCGGCGAGGGCGTAACCGCTCTCCAGCAGCGGCCCGCCCGCCTGCAAATAGACCGTCCTTGCCGGTGCAGTCAACCGGGCCGGCAGCAGCAGCAGGATGGCGGCGAGCGCTCCGCACCAGAGAACGTGCGCCAGCACACCGCGCAATGCGGACCGGAAGATAGTTCTCTTCTTCATTGCAGCACCATTGCCTCCGGGGGAACTGGCTGCCACTCGTTACTGCCGGCGGTGATGCCCTCCCCGCAGTAATCAGGACGGCATGCCGGAGTCCCCGGTAAAGGATGTGAAAAGCCTCTCGAAATGCTCATGATCGTTGAAATGGATAACGATCTGCCCCTTTCGGCCCCGGCTGCGTATCTGCACGTCGGCGCCGAGCTTCTCTGAAAGTATGGCCTGAAGTCTTTGCACGTGGGCGGGCCGGGCGCCCCCCTCCGGGGCGGGACGCTCCTGCGCACCCTCCCGCCCCGCCGCCAGCCGCTCGGCTTCGCGCACGCTGAGGCCTTCGGACGCGATTTTGCGCGCCAGAGCAAGCCGGGCCGCCTCGTCCCCGGCCGAGAGCACCGCCCTGGCATGCCCGGCCGAGAGTGTTCCACGTGAAACCATGCGCTGAACCTCTTCGGGCAGCTCCAGCAGGCGCAACAGGTTGGCCACAGTCGGTCTCCCCAGCCCGATCCTCTCGGCCACCCGCTCCTGGGTCATCCCCAGCTCGCCGCACATGCGGGCCAGGGCCCGGGCTTTCTCGATCGCGCCCAGATCCTGCCGCTGCACGTTTTCAATCAGCGCGAGCTCAAGCATCTCGCCGTCCTCAAGCTCCCGCACGATCGCGGGCACCTGCCGGAGGCCGGCGCGGCGTGCCGCCCGCAGCCGCCTCTCCCCCATCACCAGCTCATACATCCCCTCACCGGCGGGGCGGACCACCACCGGCTGGAGGATGCCAGCGCTGCGGATCGAGTCAGCCAGCTCGCCCAGGGCCTCCTCCTCGATGTGCTCGCGCGGCTGAAAGGGGTTCACCTCGATCCGCGCAAGGGGAATCTCCCCCACCCCGTCCCCGGGCACAGGCCGGTCTTCGCCGGGGCCAATCAGCGACTCAAGACCCTTCCCAAGCCTTCGTTTTTTCATCATCAGCCTCTCCTCCCTGCTGTCGGCCGTGCTAAGTTCCACGTGAAACGCTGCGCCCCTCCGGCGCCTCCGCACCCGCGCCGGGCGCACGGTGCGGATGAAAATCGGTGCGCTCACCCGCCCCTCATGATACCCAACAGCACCAGGCCAGGTCAAGGTACCGGGCACTCGTCGCTCGCGCGCGCGTATAAAACAATGTACGAGTACAACGTCGTGCCTTTTAGCCCTAAACTCTCGTCGCTCGCGCGCGCGTATAAAACAATGTACGAGTACAACGTCGTGCCTTTTAGCCCTAAACTCTCGTCGCTCGCGCGCGCGTATAAAACAATGTAGAAAATATCGGGCAGGCCCAAAAGATTTGGCGGATGCGGGGGTTGCTCAAAAAACGCCCGGTGCGCACAACGGACCTGCTTGGCTTATAGGGTAGCATCCTGGCGTGACCCTGCAACATATTGTAGCTATGGCGTTCCGCCCCCTGCCGCGCAGCGTTGCTTCCGGAAAAGCACGGCCCCGGGGGAACTTGTCCCCGAGGCCGGCAATTGATACAATGGCGGCCACCTGGACACGTCAGGACAACGAGGCACTATGAAAACGCTGCATTTATATACATCGAACGGGGCGGATATCGGGCGGGCCGCCGCAATGCTGCGCGCGGGCGAGCTTGTTGCGTTCCCCACCGAAACTGTCTACGGGCTGGGAGCGCGCGCCGACGATCCGGATGCCGTCGCGTTGCTTTACCGCACGAAGAGAAGGCCCCAAAACAAAAAGACGGCCATTATGGTACCGGACTACGCTGCGGCGGAACGCCATGCCGGCACCATGCCGCCGGCAGCGAGGCGGCTGGCCGAAGCGTTCTGGCCGGGGCCGCTCACGCTGGTTGTGCCCGACGGCCGCGGCGGATTTGTGGGCGTGCGATGTCCCGATTGCAGCCCAACGCTCAGGATGCTCGAACTGGCCGGTCTCGCCGTTATGGCCCCGAGCGCCAACCTCAGTGGCGCAGCGCCGGCCGTCTGCGCCCCCGAGGTTCTTGAACATTTCACCGGCAAAATCGCCGCCGTGCTCGACGGCGGGCGCTGTGCCATGGGGCAGGCATCCACCGTGGCCCGCCTCAGCGGAGAGAACGTCGAGATACTGCGCGAGGGCCCGGTCACCGCAGCTGAAATCACCGCATGCCTCAGGCCGCCCCCCGGCGGTTCTTCCGCCGGAAGGCGCTGAGAAAAACGCGCGGCGGGCGCAACGTTTTTTACTCGACCGCCCGGAGCGGAGCGCCGCTTTCCGCATGTTTTTTTAAGGAAGCGAACACGACGACGACAGCGCTATCCTTTTATTATTATGCCATTTAGTTGATCGGCAAAAATGGCATTGCAGGTTAACAAACCTCTTTTTACCGGGCCGCGGGATGCCCAGGTAGATGGTGACCCCCTGGGGAGTCTCGCGCAGTGGCGAGCGGGGCCGTGGAGCGACGGGCACTGATGGTTTTCTGCCTCTGAACGGACGGTAGTATATTAGCAATAAA
>PUMZ01000038.1 GCA_003551565.1 Candidatus Brocadiaceae bacterium
AAAGGAAGCGAAAACATGGGATGCCGTTGCCTTTAATCAATCCTTAAAGAATAATAAACGCCGCTCTTTGTAATAGGCCCGGCTTTCTTTATACCATTTCATAAACCAAAGACAAAAATTAACATAAAGGATTGAAAACAAAATGACACATCCGCAACGCGCCGGATGCGGAGAAAGCAAGCGCAGGAGCAATTTCCCCGCGGAAACTGCGTTGTCCCTGCCGGATGTTGCTCAACGTTTTGTATTTTGACATTGTGATTCAGAATTATTCTGGACCCGAGATTTTGTATTTGTCATTTCCCCGGCCCCTGCGCAGCACTGCGCCGGAGGCGCCATCGGTTCGGGGCGTAAGTCCTCGACTCGGCAGAGGGACTCATAAGGAGTGCATCGCCATTTTATCCGGGAGTAAACAGTGCGCAGCGAACAAATTAAACAGTATATAAAAAGGGTGGAAGCGTTCCTCGGCCGGTTGCACCGCGACGGCCCGCTGATCTCCAAAGCCCCCCTGGAGGGGAGCTTTTTCCACAGCAGCAAACCCGTTCCGTTTGCGGATCGGCTTGAGTGCTGCTACGAGCCGATCACAACCGCCCGGGTGTGGGGCGCCGAATGGGACAGCGCCTGGTTCCACATCACCGGAACCATACCGGCGGAGTGGAGGGGAAGCAAGGTTGTCGCCCGACTTGACTTCAACGGCGAGGCCTGTGTTTTCGACCGTAACGGTCGTCCCCTGTGGGGGCTTACCAGCGGCTCGGTCTTTGCCGAGCATTACGGCAAAGACCTCTACCACCTGCCGCCGGAGACCTGCCGCAGCGAGAAGGTCGAACTCTGGATCGAAGCGGCTGCCAACGGGCTGTTCGGCATCAATCTGGACAAAGACCCGCACCCCAGATCTCCCGCGCGACACGGCTCCTACGAAGGCCGGGTGGTGGCCATGGAGCTGGCGCTTTTCAACGAAGAACTCTGGGGCCTGATGCTCGATGCCGAAGTGCTTTTCAGCCTCTTCTGCGCGCTCAACCCCAACGCCGCAGGAGAGACAGGCAACGCACTGTGGGGAACCGCAAAGACATTGCCGCAAATGACGCCGCGGGCGCGCAGGTTGCTTTTTCTGCTCAACCAGGCCATCGACGTCTATGGCGATGATCACCGCAACGCGGCCGCCGCCCGCGAGGTGCTCCGGGAACCCCTGGCCAGCGGAGCCAACGCTTCCGACGCTGTTGCCGTGTCGGTCGGCCACGCACATATCGACACCGGGTGGCTGTGGCCGGTGCGTGAGACGATCCGCAAGTGCGGGCGCACCTTCGCAAGCCAGATAGCCCTCATGGAGAAATATCCGGATTATGTCTTCGGCGCCTCGCAACCGCAGCATTACCAGTTCGTCAAAACTCATTACCCCGTCCTGTATGAGGATATCAAGAAATACGTCAAAAAAGGCAACTGGGAATTGCAGGGCGGGATGTGGGTGGAGGCGGATTGCAACATCATCAGTGGCGAGTCGATGGTGAGACAGTTTCTGCACGGCAAGAATTTTTTCATGGATGAATTCGGGTGCGATGTCCGGAACCTGTGGATACCCGACGTGTTCGGCTATTCGGTGGCCATGCCGCAAATAATGCAAAAGGCAGGAATCGAGTTCTTTCTCACGCAGAAAATCTCCTGGAGCCAGTTCAACGAGTTTCCCCACAACACATTCCGCTGGCGCGGTATCGACGGCAGTGAAGTTGTCGTCCATTTCCCGCCGGAGGATAGTTACAATTCGCCGATGCTGCCGCGAAACCAGATCAAGGCCCAGAACTCGTTCAAAGAAGGACATTTTCTCGACCAGTTCATGTCCCTTTACGGCATCGGCAACGGCGGCGGGGGACCGAAGGAGGAGCATATCGAACGCGCCAGAAGGATGGCCGACCTCGAGGGGTGTCCGAAAGTAAAATTCGGCCGCTCCGACGCGTTTTTCGCCCGTCTTTCCTCCCGGGCCGGCCGGCTCCCGGTCTGGGACGGTGAGCTGTATCTGGAACTGCACCGCGGCACGCTCACCACCCAGGCGAGGACCAAAAAAGGCAACCGCCGCCTCGAGCGTAAACTCCGGGAGGTGGAGTTTGTCTACAGCGCCCTCCCGCCCTCTGAATATCCCGCCGCGGAACTCGACCGGCTGTGGAAGACCCTGCTGCTGAATCAATTCCATGACATACTGCCCGGTTCATCCATCCACCGGGTGTATGAAGTCGCCGAAAAAGAATATGCCGACTCCCTGGCGGCGTGCGAGCGCCTGATCGGAGAAGCCGCCGATCATCTCCAGGGCAGGGGGAAGGCAACGATCACCCTCGTCAACTCGCTGTCCACCGCCTTCCGGGGAGCGGTCGAGTTGCCGCCGTCCTGGCATGGAACGGGGGCGGCCGATGCCCGCGGAAGAATGCTGCCGGTCCATCTGGACTCCGAAGGAGCCGTGGTCATGGTGGATATCCCGGCTTGCTCGGCGCTGACCATCCGAAAATCCGGCGAAGCGACGGCGGCCCCCGCACCCGCAGACGCCATGGTACTGGAGAACGGACTGGTACGCTACGAACTCGGCAACGACGGAACCGTCCTGTCGGCTTTCGACAAGGAACTCCGGCGCCAGATGCTGCGTCCCGGCGCCGCCGGCAACCTTCTGTCGCTGTATGTCGATCGCCCGGCGAACTGGGACGCCTGGGATATTGACATCAGCTACGAAAATGAATTGGTTGAAAACGCCCGTGGCGTGGCGGTGACGCCCCTGGGAAAAAGCGAAGTGCGCCAGGGCGTGAAGTTCAGGCTGGAGATCGGGGATTCCAGGATTGAACAAAAGATCTACCTCCACGCCGGCAGCAAACGCCTCGATTTCCACACCACTGTTGAATGGAACGAGCGTCACCGCATGTTGCGGGTATCTTTCCCTTCCGCCGTTCGGGCCCGGGAAGCCACCTGCGACATCCAATTCGGCTTTGTGCGCCGCCCGACCCACCGCAACACCGGTTGGGATATGGCAAAATTCGAGGTGGCGGCCCACAAATATGCGGACATTTCAAACGACGACTTCGGCCTTGCACTGCTGAACGACTGCAAATACGGCTACAACATACACGAAGGGGTTCTGGACCTGAACCTGCTCCGTTCGCCCACCCACCCCGACGCGGACGCCGACCGGGGCGTGCACTCGTTCCGGTATGCCTTGCTTCCCCACCGCGGGATGCCGGCTGATTCGGGAGTGGTTGAAGAAGCGCAAAAATTCAACTATCCTCCGATCATGCTGGCGGGCGTCGCCGGGGACCGGTTCAAGTCGCCGGTGGGGATCGACGGCGAGGGCGTGGCGCTGGCCGCCCTGAAAAAGGCGGAGAAAGAGGATTGCACGGTCGTCCGCCTGGTCGAAAGTCATGGCCGGCACAGCACCTGCCGTCTCAATATTGCCGGGGAAGCGGCACTGACGCCTTGCGACCTGCTGGAATGGCACGAGGAAACGCCCCTGGAAGGCCGCAGCCACGCGTTGCACTTCAAGCCGTTCGAGATCAAAACGTTTAAGATCAGGGAGAAATAACGAAACAGGCAAGACTGAAACCGCTCATAATCTGATCCCCGGGTGTCAACATTTGAAGCTTTGGAGAGGTGAGATACCAACAAGTTGGTCGCAGTAATTGCGCAGCTTGTGTCGCTTTCATCATATTTGGTAGCGGGTTATGCATTTCGTACCGCTGAAGTCACAAGTTCCGGCACGGCAATTGCTGTATTATATGGCGGAATATCCTTAATGAAACCCATTAAGGATATTCCTACCACCGGGACAAGCCGGCGGAACGTAGCGCACTGATTATCTACATACGACGGATATTCACGGAAACGCTTATGAGCGAAAAAGTATATTATGCCCACTCCAAAGAAGGTGCTTCGAAGGAAGAATGGCAGGAACTTGATGTTCATCTGCAAAATGTGGGACGCCTGACGCAGAAATTCGCCGGGGTGGTGGGGACCTGGGAGTTAGGATCTTTGGTTGGAAAATATCACGATATTGGAAAGGCGTCAAGTAACTGGCAGAAGTATCTTGAGGGAGAAAGCTCAAACAAACCGGACCATCGCATAGCTGGAGCGATACTGGCTGCTCAAAGGGCGCCCGAAATAGTTGTATTCCCCATATTGGGCCATCATGGCGGTTTGAAAAGCCCGTCTGAAGTAAAAACCATTCTTTGTAACGGTTCAGCCGACAAACGGGTTCAGGAAGCCATACAGTTGTTCTCAAACGAGAAAAGTCCCGTTGTCGAGCTTCCCGAATTCATCAGCACATCTTCTTCTGCAAACAATAAGAGGACATGCGAATTTTTCATTCGTATGCTTTTGAGCGCTCTCGTAGATGCAGATTATCTTGATACGGAAGCGTTTGCGGACCCGATAAAAGCCGGCTTGCGCCAAAACAAATATGAGATAAGCCTCTTAAATGACGCATTTCAACGTTCTCAGGCGAATCTTATCCCTACCGGTGAACTCAACAGAATACGCACCCGGCTTTACAATTCCGTAATGGAATCGGCCGGCACTGAACGCGGATTTTTCAGTATGAGTATTCCGACCGGGGGTGGAAAGACCAGAACGGCCATGGGATTCGCCCTCAAACATGCCCTTCACCATGACCTTAACCGTATTATAGTTGTCATCCCTTATACAAGCATAATCGAACAAACCGCAAAGGTTTACAAAGAGATATTCGGTGAAAAGGCCGTTGTTGAGCACCATAGCAGCCTGGGGGACGATCAGGAAACCGAATGGAACAAACTCGCTACCGAGAACTGGGACGCACCGATTATCGTTACCACCTCGGTGCAGTTTTTCAACAGCCTCCATGCGAATCGGCCCGGCAGTTGCCGAAAACTTCATAATATCCCCCGTAGCGTCGTCATTCTTGATGAGGTACAAACGCTTCCCCCCGGTCTGCTTGCCCCCACTCTCGACGTTATGCGCGAACTTGTCAAGAATTACGACGTCAGCTTCGTCTTTTCGACGGCAACACAACCTGCATTTTCAAAAAGGGAAGGCTTTGACGGATTGGAGTCCGTGCGCGAGCTTGCGCCGGATGCTCACAAAATGTTTGAAAGCTTCAAACGGGTTGATTACGAATTCCCGCCCGAACTGGTGGATTGTACCTGGGAGAGTCTTGCTGAAAAACTTATGACCAACCGGCAGGCGCTCGCCATAGTCAATACGAAAAAAGATGCGGCACAGCTTTTCCGGCTCACGCAGGATGCCCCGACTTTTCACCTGTCAAGCAGTATGTGTCCGCAACACCGGCGTCTCGTACTGAAAGAAGTGACAGAGAAGCTCAAGTCCGATCTGCCGTGCCGTTTGATCAGCACGCAGGTGGTCGAGGCCGGCGTGGATATCGATTTCCCCGTTTTGTACCGGGCGTTCGGCCCCATGGATTCGATCGTTCAGGCGGCGGGGCGATGCAACAGAGAAGGAAAGATAGAAAAAGGACGGGCCATAATTTTCCAACCTGATAAGGGCGGCATGCCGCCCGGCGCCTACCGCACTGCGGCCGATCTGAGTCGCATAATGCTCTCCGACATAGGCCCGGAGAAGCTGCATGAAACGGAGACGTTTCGCCAATACTTTTCAAGGCTTTACGATGTAAGTTCCCTCGACGAAAAGAAAATACTCGAAAAGCGTGAAAACTTGAACTATCCCGAAACGGCGGCCGGCTACAACATTATCAGTGCCGATACCCGGCCGGTTGTTGTGCCATGGGGAAAGGGGCAGAAAATTGTCGCTGAAATAGCCGGTAAGCCATACCTCAGCAAAAACGATTTTGCCACCATTCAAAACTATACCGTCAACCTTTGGAGCCATCAACTTAAAAAAGCTCTCATCGGCGGACTTTGTTCCGAAATACGCCCGGGGCTGTTCAGGTGGTGCGGCAAATACGACGACAGGCTTGGTGTCGTCCTGGAGCAAATCGATCCCGAAAAATTAATCTGCTGAAGAGGAGATAACCATATGACAAATCATAACAAACACCTTGCAGTAAAGGTGTGGGGATCCATGGCCTGCTTTACCCGTCCGGAAATGAAAGTCGAAAGGGTATCTTATGACATAATGACGCCTTCCGCGGCGCGTGGAGTGCTCGAGGCCATTTTTTGGAAACCCGAGTTTTCCTGGCGCATCCATCAAATAGATGTCCTGCATCCGATTCGACGTGTTTCACTACTTCGTAACGAAGT
>PUMZ01000301.1 GCA_003551565.1 Candidatus Brocadiaceae bacterium
CGGCCAGGCGCGGGCTGTGCGTGTAATAGAACTCCACCATTACTGTGCCGGCTTTGCCGGTTAACATGAAGCGGTCGCGGAAGCTGCGCAGCACCTCAACGTGCGGCGAATCGGGCGAACCGAACGCGGCGGTGGCTATGAAACAGTCGCTGCTGCTGCCGCCCGAAATGCGTTCTAATTCTTCATCCTCGGGAGCACCCAGCGTGAAGGCTACGCTGCTGAAATGCCTGTCAAGACTCGGATGGGTGTCACCGGTCAGTTCAACCCGTGCATAGCCGTCGTAGTTCTCAAACGGCGGTCCGGAGAGCCAGGTCACTGCATCGTCCGAAACAACCTCCCAGTTATCGATACCCTCGAAATCGCCCGGGGCGATCGCGGCTGCATCCACGAGCCGCGTCCAGTAAATCACCTTCTCAACCGGTTCGTTGTAAGCTATCTCGAACACGACACTGTCGTTCTCTTCGACGTCCAACTCCTTTCTCACGCTGAGCTGGACATAGAGTGGCTGCCTCGTGCGCGGCGCAACGTCCGTAGGATTATCACGCAGGCGGGTGACAGAGACTTCCATATCCGGATCAGCGCTGTGAATCTCCACGGCTATGCCCTCTTCCGGGTTCTCGTCACGCCCTTCAACGCCTGATTTGCCGGTGGTCGAGCCGCCGCCATCCACCTCGGCGCCGTCCCACGGGCTGAACTCCACGTTGTCGGTTACAGGGTCGCCCTCACCTTCTTCGTTTTCGGTCTCATGATAGGGGCCGCTGCGGTGTCCCCACCAGTTGCCGGCCGCCTCCAGCGGATGCTCTTCGTCCGCCCAGCTCGCGCCCAGCTCCGCGTTGCCGGATATGTTGTTGTGAACCGCACGGGTATCCGTCTGCTGTCCGGCGTCGTCCACGTAAAAACCGGACTCATTCTGAGTGAGCTTATTGTTGACAAACCGCGCATTCTCGGCCTCATTATCGAAACGAACACCGTAGAGGCAGTCCCAGACCTCACAGCCCCGGACCATCAGTCCCAGGGCGCCGTCCACCAATATGCCGTCATTGCCCCCGTGTTCGTCACCGTCGATGATGCAGTTCCTGACGGTCGCATCATCTGCCATGACCAGTATGCCGGTCTCTGAGAAATTCTGGATGGTCACGCCGGAGAGCGTGATATCTGCGGCGTCTATAACTACCGCCACGTTCGCGCCGTCAACGTCGATAAACGTACTGTCGGCGCCCGCGCCTTCCAGCCGGAAGCCCTCGGAATCGAGGGTGAGCGTATAGTTCAGGACATAGGTTTTGCCCTCTTCAAGCTCCAGATAATCCAGCTCATTTGCGACGGCTTCATTGACCATATCCTGCAGGTCAAACTTGAAGCCGACCTCGACGGTTCCGATGCTCTGGTCTGTTCCATCCACCTCCAGCCATGCTTCGACCTCGGCGCTGCCGGTCTCATGCGATGTCAGCTCGGCGGTATATGTGCCGTCGCCGGCGTCTGTGGCGCTGCTGAGGCTGCCGAGGGTGGTGGTCAGCGACACCTCATCTCCACCCGAGATCAGCTCATTGCCGTGTTCATCCCGCAGGGTGACGGTAATGGTCGAGAAATCCCGTCCATCGGCCACGACGTTATCTGTCGGGTCGGCGCTGACTGACGATTCGCCGGCATGTGCATCGCAGGGCATGATCCACAGCGTGCCGGGCTCGAAAATGATAGCGTAGTTACCGGAGGTCAGGCCCGACGGCGTGATTGTATAGTCACCCACATCCTCACCTTCAGCGCGTGTCAGATCAAGCTCACCGTCCAGGTCGCTCTCGTCCTCACCGTCTATAAACCCGTCGTAGCTCACCGTCAGGTCCGGATCGTCTTCGCCGTAGGTCTTCAACTTATCATCGGCCGTCACCGTCAGCGCCTTCGTGCCTATCGAAAGCGTGCCGGTCTCGTAGGTGATGGAGTAGTTGTCCAGGCCCGTGCCTTGGGCGTCGCTGATCTCGATGTCGTAGTCACCGATCGAAGCGTCGCCAGGAGCGCCGTCACTTGACAGCGTGACGCTGTCCACCGAGTCGCCGTCCTCCAGCCCTGACACCGTGAAATCTTCGGACTCATCGAACTCGTGCACCTCACCGTAGGTCTTGGTGGCATCGGCAGCGGTGATGGTCAGATCACGCCGATCTATGGTCAGTTCGGCCGTTCGAACGCCCTCCTCGTCCTCCGCCAAATCGTAGCCCTGCTGCTCCGAATAGATGGTCAGGGTATAAGAGCCGGCATCGACAGCGCCCTGCGCCGTGCCGCCGTAGTGAATCAGTTCATCATTTACTTCTTCAGTAATCTCATATCCGAACCCGCCGCTGTAAGACTCGCCGTCGTAGGTTTTGGAGGCGTCCTCGACGCTTTCTATGGTTTTCGCCGTCATAAACGTGCGCAGCAGGGGGTAGGTGTCGCCGTCGTAGATGCGCCATGTCTCGCCGGTATCGCCCTCGTCGTCGATATCCCATTCGGCATCGGTAAAGGTTGTGAGTTCTTTCATCTCGGCGGTGGTTTTGGACTCTCCTTTCCCCTCGTCCTCCTGTCCGCTCGTCGTTCGATCATAGAAAGAAGCGACAACAGTGCCGGCAGCGTCCAGTCCGACCAGCCCGCCGAGATCGCTCTCACCGTCAACGACGCCCGCGGCGTAGGAGTTTTCGATTGTGCTGCCATCATTCTGACCAACCAATCCACCGACATTCCCGTCACCGGTCACATCGCCGGTTGAGTAAGAATTGAGAATGGTGGAACCGTCGCGATTTTCACCGACAAGTCCCCCGACATCATCGTCCTCGCCGGTCACGCGGCCGGTGGCGTAAGAATTCTCGATGGTGGATTCCCTGTTCTCTCCGGCCAGACCGCCGACCAGGCGCTCACCGTCCACCGCGCCGGTGGCGTTGGAGTCGATGATGGAACTGCCGAATCGGTTTCGGCCCACCAGCCCGCCAGTGCGACTGTCAGTGCCCGTCACATCGACCTCAGCATACGAACGTTCAATAATGCCGTTGTCGTGACGTCCCACCAAGCCGCCCGTACGCCGGTCCCCTTTCACTTCGCCCGTCACAGAGCAGTCGGTAATGGTGTCTTGCACATCATCGGCCATTGCCCCCACAAGACCGCCGACATTCCAGTTTCCGGTCACATCGACATCTTTCAGATGCACGTTCTGGATAACCGCTCCGGCGGTTTTGCCGAACAGGCCGATTTCATCTTCTCCGCTTCTGTCGATGAACAGGCCGGTGATACTGTATCCTTCACCGACGAGCGAGCCGGCAAACGGTTCGTCCTCGTCGCCGATCGGCACCCAGCCGTCGCCGTCGTTTGCGGTAGCGCTCGCCAGATCATCGTATCCCGGGGTATCCTCATTCAGGTCGTTCATAAGGATGTAATCGCCATCCAGATTATTCCTGACGGAGTGTAAATCGTACCAATTCCGAACTTGTCCCTCCTGCCAGCTCAGGAAGGGATAGGTGCTTTCATCGTCGATATTCCAGGTATGCCCGTCATCGGTATCGCCGAATGCAACTCCGACTATATCCCAGCCGGCGTCACTGAAGGTAGTAATTTTTTGCATCTCTGCGGTGGTTTTGCCGGTGACGCCGTCGTCGCTGCCATCCCCGACTCCGATCTCCAGGCCGGACGTATCGGTATCCCAGAAGCAGTTTTCCATGGTCCTGCCCTCGTCCAGGCCAACCAATCCGCCGACATTTTCTTCGCCCGTCACCGCGCTGGTTGCATAGGAGTTATGGATGGTGGTCCAACCCCACTGTTTACCCACAAGACCGCCGACTGAGCTGTTGCCAAGAACGTCCCCTGTGGCGTAGGAATCGGTTATATCGCCGGACGAGTTATATCCCACCAGTCCTCCGACATTGCCGGAATCGGGAGCATGCACCGTGCCTCTGGCATAGCAGTTTTCAATGGAACCGCCCATACTGCCGACCAGACCTCCGAAATGAGAGTGCGAGGTGCCTTCCAGGGCGACCACATTCCCCAGAGCATAGCTGTTTTTAACCGTGCCATATCCCATATAGCCGACCAGTCCGCCGACATGAAACTCCGTGCTAACAGTCGCATCGGCGTGGCTGTTCTTGATCATACTGGGAGCAAGAGGCATACCGCCTCCCATAAGGCCCACCAGGCCGCCGGCGTTGTTCCTCTTAGCTGTGACGGTTCCCCGTACCGACGTGGTTTCGATGTGGCTATTGTCTTTGACATTTCCTGCAAGCCCGCCGACGTTCATTTTTCCAGTCACATCGACATCTTTCAAATGCACGTTCTCAATTGTCGCTTCATAGATTTTGCCGAACAGACCGACATTTTCTTCGCTCTCACGGTTGATGAACAGACCGGAAATAATGTGCCCATCGCCGTCAAGCGTGCCGGTAAACGGCTCGGCTTCATCGCCGATCGGCACCCAGCCTTCGCCTTCGTTATACGGGACCTGGTCCAGATCAATATCGCCGGCCAGTTTGAAATGCTGATCCGGATAATGGCGCAGATTGTCGAGATGTTCGGGTATGTCAACCTCCCATGGATTCTCAGGGGACCCGTCTCCACCTGCAAATTCGATTGTGATATTGGCGGTCGTTGCCGGAGCCCCATCAAGCGAGAGCGTGTAGTTACCGGCTGCATCGCCGCTTAAATAAGTTGCATCGGTCAGATCGATAGGGATATCTTTACCAACGTCCGACTGTACAAACTCCGCAATCGGCGTAAGATTGACATCATCTTCGCCAACAACGCCTTCGAGCGTCAAATTATCCACATCGATCGTGGCGTCGGTGGTGCCGTCGTAAAACTTATTCAGGACGCTGAATGAGCCGCCGATGGTCAGATCGCGCTTTTCAATCGTCAGTTCGGCCGTGCGAACGCCGGCCAGGTCGTACCCCTGTTGCTCCGAATAGAAGGACAGGGTATAAGAGCCGGCATTGACCGCGCCCTGGGCCGTGCCGCCGTAGTGGATAAGTTCCGCATCCACTTCTTCGGCAATCTCATATCCGTCTCCATCGCTATAAGCCTCGCCGTCATAGGTTTTGGAGTCGTCCGCGACGTTTTCTATGGTCGCTGGCGTCATGAACACACGCAGCAACGGATAGGTCTCGCCGTCGTAGATGCGCCAGGTGTTTTCGGTACCTCCCTCATCGTCTATATCCCAGGCGGCGTCGGTGAAAGTTTCCAGGGTTTGCATCTCGGCAGTGCTTTTCCCGATAGCCCCGCTGGTGTCTCCGGACCCCACACCTTTCCCATGGGTATTATCAGAGTTGAAGAAAGATGCAGTAACGGTTCCATCACTGTTATTCCCCACCAGACCACCCGTTGAGAATGACCCTTCCACTCTACCCGTGGCGTAGGAGTTTTTGATGATAGCGCTTTCACCTGCCTCCTCTTTTTGATTAAGCCCCACCAGCCCTCCGGCGGTATCATAGGCATAAAAATCACCGGTGGCATAACAATTTTCGATGGCAGAGCTTCCTTCTTCCGCCCGCTGAACCCCCACCAGTCCGCCAACGTTATACATGTACCCTTCAATATCGCCTGTGGCGTAGGAGTTAACGATGTTGGCGTCTACACTTAATCCCACCAGGCCTCCCAAAGCTACGGCGCCATTGCCGGAACTTCCGCTCAAATTGCCCGTAGCGTAAGAATTTTCTATCTCAGCTTTCACATTTCTTCCCACCAGCCCGCCTGACATGTTCGCACCAGTCACTTCTACCGTGGCATGAGAGTCTACGATCGTGGCTGTATAGTTATATCCCACCAATCCGCCTACCTCATCAGAACCGGTCACGTTTCCGGTAGCATACGAGTCGGCAATGGTGCCGCTGTTTCGTCCCACCAATCCACCAACTCTGCTTGTACCTGTAACACTACCTTCGGCGGAAGATCCGGCAATGGTGCCGTGGTTTTCTCCCGCAAGCCCGCCTGTATACCACCCGGCTCCACTCACATCAACGCTTTCGAGTTTTACATCCTGTATCTCCCCGCCTTCCCCGACGTAGCCAAAAAGTCCAACATGATTTTCCCCCGGTCTGTTGATATAAAGCTCGCTGATGGTATGCCCGTCGCCGTCAAAGGAGCCGGTAAACGGATTCTCATCATCTCCAATCGGCGCCCAGCCGTCGCCTTCGTTGTAGAAATCGCCGCCGCTCTGGAAGTCATTTGCGTCAAAATTGATATCCTCTTCA
>PUMZ01000164.1 GCA_003551565.1 Candidatus Brocadiaceae bacterium
AAGAGATGAACGTGGAGAGCTGAGACGGCCTGAGGATGATTCCTGGCTGGAGGCTACCTCCGTGGAGGATGTTATCCAGCGATGGCCCGAACGCATTGATTTACTGCTCGACTCTCTCAATCTGGAACATCCCGGACTGGAGGAGGTAAAATCCGCCGTGGAGGAGGGTGATAAAGCCGCTGCCTGTCATGCTCTGCTTGATTATTTCGAGCGCGAAGGGCGTAAGGAATGGGTTGTGGAAAGGCTTGGAGAGCCGGGGGAAGGTCACGTAAACCGGGCGAACCTTACGGTTGAGGACAAACACCGTGCTCAGGGAGACGTTATGGGGGCGGTACCAGTGCGGCACGGGGCTTGGGACTGGAATTACGCCGGACCTAAAAACGATCGTGAATTTGCCTTCAACCTCAATCGCCACCAATTTTTTTCTCACCTCTATCAGGCATGGCGGAAAACGGGGGATGAGAGATATGCCCGTGCTTTTGACCGGTTGGTGAAAGATTGGATCATCCACGCGGTTTATCCCGGCGTCGGTCCTGAAGGCGGACGCGGCCCCAGCCGTTGCGCCTATACCTGGACCTGGAGGGTCCTTGAGGCCGGACTCAGGATGCGTTCATGGACGGTTACTTTCCACGGATTCCAGGACAGCGAGGCTTTCTCCCCCGCTGCACGCCTGCTCATGCTATCAAGTTTGGCCCAACACGGGGAGTATATCAGGCGACACCACTGGTCGGATCATAATCACGCCCTCATGGAACATGACGGCCTTAACCGGCTCGGGCTGGCGTTCCCCGAATTCAAAAACGCCGAGAACTGGCACAGATATGCGTTCGGTGAAATGCTGAAGGAAATGGAAGGACAGGTCTATCCTGACGGCGCACATGATGAATTGTCAAGCGGCTATCATTGGGTTTCACTGTCGAGTTATGAAAATTTGGCCGATGTTACAATGGACGCCGATAGAGAGGTCCCCGAAGATTACCTGGAGCGACTGATTGACATGTACGATTACTGGGTGGGATTGGTGCGGCCGGATGGTTCGCTGCCGCAGAATCAGCGTTCCGACCGACAGGATGCCACCGGGCGTGTGCTTAGGGCCGCGGATCGTTATGAGCGACACGACTGGAAGTATATCGTGACCGGCGGTAGCGAGGGAGAAAGGCCCGAAGGTCTCCCCAGCCGTTTCGCCCCCTGGGCCGGACACCTGACCAGCCGGAGCGGATGGGATGAAGATGCACTATGGAGCTTCTTCAACGTCGGCCCCACCGGCGGCCCGCAGCGGGAACTGTTGCATTTTTCGCTCTCGGCCCACGGCAAGGATTTTCTGGTCAATTCCGGAAGGTTCTGGTATATGGGCGATAAATGGCAGCGCTTCGCAAGGTCCGCCCGTAGCAGTAATGTCATCCTTATCGACGACTGTGAGCAGAAAGTTAAACCTAAAAAAGTCGATTCACCACTGGCTGAGGATTGGTGGAGCTTGACTGAGGATTTCGATTTCGCCAGAGGTACCCACCGGTATTTTGAAGATATGAAAGGTGAAGCTGCGCATACCCGCGCAGTGGTTTTTCTGCGCGAGCCAGGCGCATGGATCGTCGCCGATCGAATCGATACCGACCGTCCCCGAAGCATTACCCCGATGTGGCGCTTTCGGCCCGAACGGAAAGTCACGGTAAATGATGACGGAGCGCTTGTAACGGAGGATGAAGAGGGAGCCAACCTTTCCATTATACCCGCTGGCGGGCCCGAATGGGAGGTGGATCTGATCCGGGGGCAGGAAGAGCCCTACGTGCAGGGTTGGTACAGCGAACAGACGCCGAAATGGGAACCAAATACCTGCGCCGAGTTCCGTGCTGATATTGAGGGGGATACGGATTTTGCCTGGATTATGACGCCTTCTTTCGCGGAAGCCCGGCGGCCGGAAGTGGAGATGCGGGAGTCACCTGACGGGGTAGTTCGAATGAAAGTCTCCTGGCAGGATGGCCCCGAACGGGTCGTGACGGTTGTTCTGGACGATTCTGCTCTCCCCCTAAAGCTTGAGGGGGATCGGCGTTTTGTGGGCAAGCTGCTGGTCGAGACTCCGGGTGAAAAACCACAGGTTGGCTGCGGATTTTTGCTGGATCCGGACGGCAAAATTTTGGTAGCGGATCCTATGGATGCCGGATCGATTCTGAAGGACATGGATTCACGTCTGAATCTTGAGATGCAAGAGAGGGAAATAGGGCCGAATGTAGAGGTTCATAATCTTGGTTTTCCACTCGGCAATGCGTATTTCACCGACCCGCTCTACTATAGAATTGAGAAATGCAAAAATACCGGAGAGGGGTGGAACTGGCAAATTAATGATCCCTCTGGGGAAGTGGCTTTCAGTGCAACAGAACGCCCCGAGTTGACCCTGTCTATTGAATCGGGAAAAACCCGTTACCCTCTGCCCCGGTTCCGTATCCAGCTTGAGTTACCGAAAGGGGCAAATGACAGCTGTATATCCCGGCAGATTGACTTTGATGTCCCGATAGTAGGCTCTCAGCCCCATTTGCGGGTCCGGAAGATAGGAAAATTTCCGGAAATAAATGGACGGTTGGAAGAAATCATACGGGATCGCGATCCCGACGTTCCGGTTTTAGGCCGAATGGACCTGGAGCGTGATACCGAACCGGGCACTGAAATTTGGGCCGAATACGATGAAAATGCCCTGTATTTGGCCTTCCGGTGCATGGAACCAATTACCGAAAACCTCAAACTCGATGCGGAAGGGCGTGATGATAATGTATGGCGTGACGATTCGGTGGAAATTTTGATTGATCCTACGGGCATGGGCGAGACGTATTTCCACCTGATGGTCAATGCCGAAGGAACGATCCAGGACGCGGAGCAATTCGATGCCGACGTTGACCTGGACGGTTTGCGGGCGGAGACCCAGATTAAGGAAGGCGAGGCCTGGACCGCCGAGATAGCAATTCCGTGGAAGGATATCGGTCTGGAGGGCCCGCCTGAGAATGCGGCGATTTTGCTTGCGCGCAACCGATATGCCGGCGATGAACACGAAGTCTTCCAATTTCCCGTCAGCTCCGGTAGCAACCACCAGCCGGATAATTTTGCTCCGCTGAAACTGATCGCTGATTAGGCAAATCCGATAAAAAAGGAGAATGAAAACGATGATAGTCCGAAGTGGAGTTCCTCTAATGAAAGCTGTTATGTCTGTTATATGTCTGCTTGCATGTTTTTTAGGGCATGGTTTGGCAGACACCGTGGACGGAACCGGTAATGAGAACAGCTTTGATTCGGAGTCTTTACCGCCCATAGAGAGATTGTCGGATGTGTTCCGCTACTCCCCGAGTTCGGAGTTTGCGCCGGGCGATGGGGGCGTCTGCCTGGATTGGGTCGATGATGGGGACTTCGAAGTTATCAAAGTTACGACTCTCTCCAATGAGGGAGAAGGTTCACTAAGGTGGGCACTCAAGGAAAAAAACGGACACAGACTCGTGGTTTTCGAGGTCGGCGGAGTTGTCGATCTGGAAGGTGAAAGCCTGAGTATCATGCCTGGACATGGAAATGTTATTATAGCCGTCGAAATCCCGGGGTTCAGTATTCCAATAAAAGATACAAAACCATAACTCAATAAGGAATAAAGAGGATAGCAAAATGGTTGACGACGAAACATGGCAGGAAGAAAAATCCGGAGGACCCCTGAACATCCGCCGGATAAATGAAGCGGAAGGATTGATTGAGCCGTTCTACAATCGACATCTGAGCACCCTGGAGAAATGGCGGATCGACGATGGCAACGCCCACGGGCTGGAAGTTGAAAATCCCGTCGTTACCGGCACTCAGGTTTCGTGGCAGCATGCGCCAAAGCATGGGCCGGCTCTGCGTATGCAGCGGCGGTTTGACGAAACCATCGATCTGAGCGGATATGATCGGCTGCTTTTTCATGCCACTCTGCCCCGGAACAGCCGACTTCAATTGCGGGCGGATACGGATGTCGGCGAACGGGTGCTGGATTGTAAAAGCACCGGGGGAGAAAAGCGCGAATACACCCTTGAACTGGGTGATGCGAAGAGCCTTGAGGGCGTCACCATCGAGCTCCATATCGAACGAAATGAGCCTGCAGCGGCGCACCTTGGCTGGCTTGGTTTGCAGAATAGCGAACGGCTGGAGGAACTGCTGGACTACCTTAACCGCTTCGACGCCCGCTGGAGAGGTTACCTGAAGCATCCCGACTGCGAGCCCGCTTTCAAACCGCAATTCGGACTGTTTATTACCGAAGAGGAACTGACCGACCTGCGCAAGCGCCATGCGGATTACGTTGAGGAAAACGGCAAGTCGCCCCTGGCGGATATTCGGGAATGGGCAATGAGCCAGATACCGGAAGAAATGGTTCAGGAGGGATCGGGGGGAGACGGACGGCATTTGCGAGATCGGGAAATCAATCTCTACAGTGTGACTTCACGCATGGCCAATGCGGCGATCGCCGCGCTGGTTCTCGAAGACGCAAAACTGCTTCGCCGCACCGCCCGGTTGGCAATGGCCGTTGCGATGACGGAGAACTGGCATCCCAACTTCTACAGCATCCTGCCCGGCAGTGCGCACGATCGACGAGCATTTAACCAGTCTAAGATAGTTGAGGGGCTGTCTGTTATTTTCGACGCCGCCGGTAAACTAATGACCGACCATGCGCGGGATTACCTGATTCGCCGCATTGCCCATGACGGGGTCAACTGGATCACCTACAACGCCTGGCGGTATGATTACATCCACCACATGAATCAGCTTGCCTGGTTCAGTGACGGCTGGTTTGCCGGCTATGGGGTGCTGTCACGGAACATGCCGCGGGTCCTGCCTTACGCCGACCTGGCACAACGGATGCTTCACGAGAGCATGGCAGGCGTGATTCTGCCCGACGGTGGGTATGAGGAGGGCGGAGCCTATTTTGCCACTGTCGTCGGTCACGGCGGTGAAGGGCTTTACTACTATAGCCGCATGACGGAAAAACCGCTGAGTGATGTCACTCCGGATGCCTTCCAGCGCACCGCTGATTTTGCCGAGGTGATACGCTCCTTTGATGACGGGCAGGACATCGTTCCGTTCGCCGACAGTTGGGGACGTTTCGGGCGGAGTGCCGGTGCCTTCATGGCGGCGCTGCTTCCCGATAGCGCCTGGGTGAGCATCTATCGCAAATCGATCGAAGGCGCCAATCCGTTTCCGACATCACCGATGGAGATGGTGCTCCAGCAGCAAATTCCCGAACAGGGGCCCCCGCCCCGGCCGTTCGTGCACATGTCCACTATGGGGCTAACCAGTTCGACGCGTAAGCTGGAGGGTGAATGGGTGAAGCTGCTGGTGGTCTCGAATATCGCCAACGCCAGCCACAACCACGAGGACAAGGGCAGCTTCGTGCTGGAGTTCGCGGGACAGACTTTTGCCGCCGACCCCGGGCAGATCGGTTATGATCACCCCCAGTCCAGCTTGATGAAGCATGCCGAGCGGCACAACATGCTGCTGCCGACCGGTCTGGACGATCGCCCCGCGCCGACGCGCGAGGTGGGCGTGGTGCCTGAAGCCGAGGGCGACGAGATGAGCTTCCGCGCGACCATGAACCTTACTCCCCGCTGGAAAGGAATCTACCGCAAGTGGCAGCGCACTTTCGAATCGCCGAGCCCGGATCGGTTGACGATTATCGACGATTATGAGTTGACGCAGGGTGACGGGGTCAAGTTTATCTGGAGCACCTTTTTGCCGGTTGATATTGATCGCGAAGCTGGGGAGGTTATAATTACCGGTGAGCGCGGACGGGTTGAGCTCGAAGTGCCCGAGGATTGTTCGGTGCGCGTGGACGAGTTCACGATGCCCGACGGCCCACCGCAGCGCCGTGTCCTATTCAATTATCCCCGTACCGCCGGTAAAATAGCAGTTAAAGTATCGTTTAATATCGTATGACAATTGATCCTTTTTCGTTATCAACCCTTTACAAGGAGCTCACGTATGAAGACGCCATCAAACATCGTCCTGATCTACGCCGACGACCTCGGCTACGGCGACGTGCACTGCTACGACGCGCGCTGCCGGATTCCCACGCCGAACCTGGATGCACTGGCCGCACGCGGTGTTCGGTTCACAAATGCACACGCATCCGACGCGATTTGCAGTCCGAGCCGGTATGGCATCCTGACCGGACGGTACTCGTGG
>PUMZ01000271.1 GCA_003551565.1 Candidatus Brocadiaceae bacterium
ATACTCATCCCGGAAATCCCCTACGATATGGAGGTAGTCTGCAAAGCGCTGTCACGGAGGGAAAGCCGGGGCAGACGATTCAGTATCGTAGTAGTTTCCGAAGGGGTTAAGACCCCATCCGGCAACTTTGTAGAACGCAACCGTGTAGAGCAAAGCCACGACCCGGTGCGCCTGGGAGGGATAGCTCCATACCTGGCCGAGAAAATAGAAGAGAACACGGGCGTGGAGGCCCGCTCTGCAGTGCTGGGCCACCTCCAGCGCGGCGGCACACCCACAGCGCGCGACCGCGTGCTGGCCACACAGTTCGGACACCATGCCATGAAGGCGGCTGCGGAGGGCGAATTCGGAATAATGGCAGCCCTTAAAGGAAAAAATATACAAACCGTGCCCCTCAAGAAAGTGGCCGATCGCCAGAGAAAGGTAGACCCCACATGCCAGCTAGTGAAAACAGCAAGAGCGGTCGGAACCTGCCTCGGGGATGAGTAGGACACCCCGCATAGCCTGCATTTCTCACACCAACATAATAATCCATAACGGCTACCCAACCTAACCTGCATTTCTCACAAAGCTAAGGCTATAACTGTTATAAAAGACTTTGCGAAATAGAGATGAAAGTTGTTTTGAAATTTTCCGATCAAAACAGAGTGTACATAAAATTTCTCAGGCAACGCTTTGCCCTGCGGGCGAGCCTCAGCACCGCATCTGCGGCAGAAGACAAATGCAGCTGTATTCGAATACGGCAAAGGACAGGCATCCTTGCCTGTCCAGTTATCAGTCGCTTCCAACCCCAAACTTACTCATAAACCGCCCCGGTTGCCGCACTGGTTACCAGTTTTGCGTATCGGGCCAGGTAGCCGGTTTTTATCTTCGGCTCAACGGGCTGCCAGTTTTTCCTTCGTTTCTCGAGTTCCGAAGGATCAATTTCGACCTCAAGTTTTCGTTCGGGTATATTTAATTCAACCATATCGCCCTCCTCCACGAAGGCTATAGGGCCTCCGGCCGCTGCTTCCGGGCTTACATGTCCTATACACGGCCCGCGGGTGCCGCCGCTGAACCGCCCGTCGGTTATCAGGGCACAGGAGTTGCCCAGGCCCATTCCAACCAGTGCTGAGGTGGGGCTCAGCATTTCTCTCATTCCGGGCCCCCCTTTCGGTCCTTCGTAGCGCAGGACAATGACCTCTCCGCCTTCGATTTCGCCCTTGGATATCGCTCTGCTGGTCTCCTCTTCGCTATTAAACACCCGTGCCGGGCCGCGGAATCGCAGCATCTCGTCGGTGACGGCGGACTGTTTCACCACGCATCCATCCGGGGCCAGGCTACCTTTGAGCACCGCCATTCCGCCTTCTGAATGATACGGATTGGACACGGGCCGGATAACGCTTTCGTTATAAACCTCTGCACTGTCGGCAATCATATAGGATGAATCTCCCGAAACGGTTGGAACGTCATTGATTGCACCTTTGAGCCGTTTCAGCACTGCAGGTATGCCGCCGGCATGATAGAGGTCTTCCATGAAATAATCGCCCCCCGGCCGCAGATTGGAAATATGGGGAACCTCGCTGCTCACTTCATTGAAAACCTCAAGATTTATGTCGGCTCCAGCTTCATGTGCTATGGCCGGGATATGCAGGCAGGTATTTGAGGAGCCCCCCAGGGCCATATCCACCGCGATGCCGTTGCGTATGCTGTCGGCAGTGATCAGATCGCGTGAACTTATTCCTTTTCTGACCAGCTCAACCACCCGTTCTCCGCTCTGTTCTGCAATGCGAACTTTGGCGGCTTCAACGGCAGGTGTGGCGGCGCAGCCGGGCATTGAAAGTCCCATAGCCTCGGTCACACAGGCCATGGTGTTTGCGGTATAAAGCCCCTGACATGACCCGGCTCCGGGACAGGCCCTCAGTTCGAGGTTGGTAAGTTCTTCATCATCGATCTCGCCGCTCCGATGTCGTCCAATAGCTTCGAAGGTATCCCTAACCAGACTGAGCCTGCAGGGCTGCGACTCGCCCTTTTTGCGCCAGTGGCCGGCTAGCATTGGGCCGGCGGTAACTACAACGGCGGGTATGTTTATACGGGCAACTCCCATAATCATACCGGGGGTAATCTTATCGCAGTTAGTCAACAGCACGAGTCCGTCAAGCTGGTTTGCCTCGGCAACGGTCTCGATGCCGTCAGCGATAAGTTCCCTTGAAGGCAGCGAATAATGCATCCCCTTCTGTCCCATAGCAATTCCGTCGCATATGCCCGGCATACCGAAAATAAAGGGCACTCCCCCGCCGGCAGCAATGCCTCGTTCAACGGCCCGCTCCAGGGACCGCATTGATGTGTGTCCGGGTATAAGATCGTTGAAACTGGATGCAATCCCCACCATTGGTTTTCCCACATGGCGCGGTGCATACTGACCCGTAGCATACAAAAGGGCCCGCGACGGCGCCCGGTCGACTCCCTTCACTGCAATATCGCTTTTGAGTTTTTTTCCAGACATGATATATCTCCGAATAGTTGTTTGCTGTTTGCGGGCGGCTGATGGATCCGGCGAACCAATTTATCCCCAAAGCCTTACAGATTCTCTCTTATAGCTTCCGCCACCTGTTCGGCCAGCACTGCATTGCCGGTATCGTTCATATGGATTTTATCTTCACTGAGACACTCCTTCACCCCCGCCTCCATTACTGCGCCGTAGAGATCGTTTATCTCGATCCCTTTTTTCCGCATAAGCTTCACCGCCCCCGTGTTGTAGCTTTCCACGATCGGGGCCGGCCGGCAATTGTCCAGGGGCGCCGGGCCCAGCGGGATCAGAAACGGTGTTGTTGTGGCAAAAATAATATGGGCGTCCGTGCCGTCCCGCAACCGGTCGATGATGATGCGCAAGTTCCGCACGTAGGCGCCGACGGTGAAGCGGGGCACGGTTTCCTCAGGCATCCAGCCAAGGTCGTGGATGCCCGCGTTCAGATGCACAATATCCGGCCGGGGATCGATGGCCCACTGGCGCAGGTTCTCGCGGATTTGCATGCTGTTTCCGCAATTGGCCTCGGGCCAGGTAACCTCCGCCCGCGTCCCGAGCCGCCGCCTGACGCCCTGCATGTAGCCCATACGTATACTGTCGCCGATCAGAACAATCTTCATGGTCTTATCCCGTCCCGGTCCAAAAGACACATTTAATTATAGATATTCAGTAAACCACCTGTCTGCCGCCGAAGAGGCATTTAACGCTACCGCCGGGACAGACCCGACGGTAGAATCCTCGCACGGACGGGATTCACTGAGAACTTACGTCTCCGGTTCCCGGCCGCAGATCCACTTTCATTCTCTCACCCCGCCATTGTATACGAAAGCACAATCTTTTCCAATGCGACGGCAGGTTTGGTTCGAATACCGGTGAGCCGTCATTATTGATTTGCATCCCGGCGAATCCGAACACCAATGCCTGCCAGGCTCCCCCCAGTGAGGCGGCATGTATTCCGCCATCGCAGGAGGCCTCTTCATCGTAATCGACTTCAGCCCCCTTAAGCCACAGCCGATATGCCTCTTCGGTTCGGCCCACCTGGGCCCCGAGAGCGGCATAAATCGAACGGCTCAGCGATGAACAGTGTGCGGTGCGGGGCTCATAATAATCAAACCCCTTGCGCCGCATCTCATCCGGAAAATCATCGGGAAAAAGGTAATAAAGCAGTGCAGTATCGGCCTGTTTGTTCACCTGCGTCTCCTCCAATCCTCCCAGTACCTTCCCGGTATATTCCACCGGTTTCATCGAACGGTCCGCCATGCGGTCCTCGAGCTCAAAAAAGCTATCGAACTGTTCGTGAAACCCTTGCGGTTCGGTGGATGTCATATAGATGTCCTTCGCAATCGCACGCCAATTTTCGTCTTCATCATCCTCAAGCCCCAGTCTCTGCCTCAGTTTGTCCCATCGTCCGGCCTCCCTCAGGTCCTGAACAGCCCTTGCAGCCCTGAGGAGGTTAAAACGTGCGAGGTAATTAGTAAGTGCGTTATTTTCTATGCTTGTGTGTATCTCATCGGAACCGGTAATATGGGTAATCACGTAAGCCCGTTTATCAGCGTCCCACTCCACTCGTCCGGTCCAAAACCGTCCGGTTTCGATAATCATTTCGGCTCCTGAGTCGAGATAAAACTCCCGATCACCCGTAGCTCGCACGTAGCTGTCCACCGCATAGGCGACGTCGGCGGTCTGGTGATCCTGCCAGCCGAACGCTTTGAACTGTTCTTCCCTGCCGTGGAAAGAGCTGTTCCAGGGAAACCGCGCACCGGGGCAGTCCACCCTGGCTGCATTGCTACGCGCATCCTCCAGCAGGTTATATCGGTATTTAAGCAGGGCTTTGGCGGCTTCGGGGCATGTATAAGTAAAAAATGGAACCATGTACTGTTCGGTATCCCAGAAAACCTGTCCTTTATAACCATTTCCATGGAGTCCTTTTGCTCCGAGGCTTACCCTGTCGTCACGTGAATTCCCGAGCGAGGCGAGGTGAAAGATATTGAACCTGGCGGCCTTCTGGGCCCTTGGATCGCCTTCGATAACGACATCGGAGTCGGCCCATATCTTTGCCCATTCTCTTCTATGTTCCTCCGCCAATTTCTCAGCCGGTAGTTTAGCAAACGCCTTAAGTTTTTTCCGCGCCTTTTCCGCTGGGTCAGCCACGTCGCGTGAAGTAAAGAAGGAAACTTTTTTGGAGAAAGAAACGGGGATTCCCTCTTTCATTTGGAAACTGAGCGATTCGGCCACCAGATCATCTTCAACACGGACCGAACGCGAGGATTCTTCCTCAATTTCAATCCGTGCGGCTTCAGCCACCAAGATACCGGTTCCGCTGGTTTTCAGCCCGAGTTCAATACCTTCACCTTCCCCCAGATCTCCGGCCTCCAGGTCCTCGTAATGGTTTTGACCGGAGTCTGAGCCATATTTGGTAGACCAGGCGTCGATTGAACCCGTAAGGGTAGCTTTATCGGAGTAATCGAGCGGAGTAATTGTACCCCATATCATTCCCAGATGTGGTTTATTTATCCCCACCAGCCGTTTACTTTCCCACCGCGTAGTACGTCCGGCGGGATCTCTGTAGTCGATTTTACATTCAAGGGTTCCAGACCGCATATTGAGCCGGCGCCGGTAATTGAGCACTTCGCCTTCGGTAATATCCAGATCGAACCCCCCCATATTGAGTTCAAGGCCGACCCATGCGGGCAGATTGACCAGTTCGTCCTTACCGCCCTCAACGGTATCGAAGACGCCGGCGACAAAAAATCCGGGATCGCCCAAAAGAGGGGAGGTCTCCAGGCTGCCCCGCAGACCGCAGTATCCATTTGCGAGAGTAAAAAGGGTTTCCCATTGCGCCATTTTCAAGGGATTGCAGGTAGATTCTTCCATCAGCCAGTCTTGATCGGTATTCAGTGCATCATCGGACATAAATATTTTCCTCAAATTTAGAAATGGAAAGGTATAACTATAACATTTGTCCCCCGGTGTTGTCAATTTTCTGATTGCGGAGGCAAAACTTCCGGCAAGTTTCAGGGGGCGAAATGGGAATCTTAAAAAAAACGGGACAGGAGTACAATCAATTCGATTTTGCGGCCTCACCCCGCTGCCGGTCCCTTCCCGCGCCGGTAGCGGTTTCGGCAAACGGCAGTTGCTTGTAAAAGACGAACGGTGGAACGGCAACGACAACGGCGTGAATCACACGGAGGACACGGAGAGCACGGGGAACGGCAACGGCGGAAAATATATTTATAAAAAACGAAAAGGCAGGATCACACGGAGGGCACAGGGAACTCGGAGAGCAATAACGGCTTGACCTTCGGGCGCGTTCTCAGCACCGCATCTGCGGCAAAAGCCTGCACTTCGCGTATGTCTATTGTAAGCTGATTAGCTATTAAGCTCTTAAGTTGGTATAGAGCTAAAGATAGCCGGTGAATGACAAACGTCGATAAAATTTTTGGCTAAGCTTTTTTTTCAAAAAAGCGTCGGCGTTTGCCTTCTACCACAGCTACGGCACTGAGAACGCGTGAAATATGCGGGCTAAGGCCCCGCCTTGCCTGTTCAGAGTTTACGATCTAACATTTTAGTTAAATCCAGCCAATTCTGTCTATTGCTGACTGTTATATCCCCTTGATCGAACAGGTTAGCCTGCTTTTCTCACGAGCGCCCAGTGCCGTAGCTGTGGTGGAAGGCAA
>PUMZ01000137.1 GCA_003551565.1 Candidatus Brocadiaceae bacterium
CTGGCCGATTTGCAGACTATCTATAAGGTTGGACCTGAAATACGGACAATTATCGAAGACCCGACCCTTTGCGTGTGGGAAACACTTTTCTCCGAAGAAACTTTATTGGATACGGATAGAGAATTAACTTTCCGAAAGGCTTCCTTGGAATTGCACCCGGGAGTCCCTTCGGACGTCACTTCGGAAGTGTTGGAACAAATCCTTCAGGATAGGGAGGAGGACGTAGAACTGCGAGTCCTGGCTTTGAAGATTCACCCGAACGTTGGCGATTTGACCGGTGATATTATACAAGATCGTGAAAAAAAGGACGGATTTCGTCTGGCCGTCCTTGACGTTTTGATTGAGCTTGAGATAGCTGCGGGGCTGGTAGCTCCGGCGTTGACTGGGGTTTTGGAAGATTCCGGCGATGCGTCTGAAGTTCGCCTGGCCGCTCTTGATGCTCTGATCGGTCTGGAGGTTGACGCCAAAGAAATATCGCCCCTGCTGGTTGGGGTTCTGAAAGATGCGGGCGATGCGTCTGAAGTTCGCCTGGCCGCTCTTGGTGCTCTGGTCGGTCTGGAGGTTGACGCCGAAGAAATATCGCCCCTGCTGGTTGAGGTTCTGAAAGATGCAGGCGATGCGTCTGAAGTTCGCCTGGCCGCTCTTGATGCTCTGGCCGGTCTGGAGATTGACGCCGAAGATATAGCTTCGGAGTTGGCGGAGGTTCTGAAAGATGCGGGCGATGCGTCTGAAGTTCGCCTGGTCGCTCTTGATGCTCTGGCCGGTCTGGGGATTGACGCCGAAGATATAGCTTCGGAGTTGGCGGAGGTTCTGAAAGATGTCGAAGATTCTACCCAGGTGCGCCTCGCCACCCTTGAAGTTTTTGGCCGGCTCGATGTAGCAGCTGAAGACCTGGCGCCCGTTTTACTGGAAGTTCTGAAAGATGTCGAGGACGAAGTCGCTGTTCGCCGGAAGGTAATTGCAACTGTGCTCGAAGCAGGGCCGTCCATGCATCAGCTGCTTGCAGCCGATTCCGAAGCGGTTGATACTCTTCTTCAGCTTGCAACTCCCTGGGCCCCGGCCGATCTGCGCCTCGCTGCGGGTGAGGCCCTTGGTGCGATAGACGTCGATCTTCTCCCCGAGGCTACCGACTGGCCGATGTGGCGCTACGATGCCGGACGAAGCGCTCAGACACCTGTCCGGCTCGCTGACGACCTGCACCTTCAGTGGGTGCGGAAGCTTCCGGCGCCCGAGCGCGCCTGGCCGCACCAGTGGGACGACCGCGGCAAACTGAATTTCGATATCTCATATACTCCGGTTGTAATGGGCGATAAGATATTCGTCCCCTCAAACGTTACCGACAGCGTGACTGCCTATAGCATTGAAGATGGCGCCCAGCAGTGGCGCTTTTACACCGACGGGCCGGTGCGTCTTGCGCCGGCGGCCTGGAACGGTAGAGTCTATTTCACAAGCGACGACGGACACCTCTACTGCGTGGATGCGGAAACCGGCGAGCTTGACTGGAAGTTTCGTGCAGGTCCCTCTGATATGCGACTTCTCGGTAACGAGCGCATAATAAACTTCTGGGCGGCGCGCGGCGGCCCGGTCGTTGCCGACGGGAAAGTGTATTTTGCCTCGGGCGTGTTTCCTCTCCACGGCATCTTTATACATGCGCTTGACGCCGAAACAGGAGAGGTCATATGGGTAAACGACACTACGAGCTCCAGCTACGTCAGGCTGCCGCATGGGGGCGCTGACGGCTATGGCGGCCTTTCGCCGCAGGGGTATATAGCGGTAGGCGGTGAGCGGCTTGTAGTGGCGCCCGGCCGCGGGCAGAGCCCCGTCTATATGGACCGGCACAGTGGCCAGGTAACCGGATATTCATTCCGCGGCAGCAAAGGTGGCGGCGGCTACGCCGTGCACTCGGGCGGATTGGGCTTCAGACGCAATGATATGATCGAAAACCGAATAAGCGCCTTGTCCGATCAGATAGACGGAAGCGTCTTTTACAACCTCGCCGCACATGACCGGCTGTTCGTTACGACCGAGGATGGGACGCTCTACTGCTTCGGCCCTGAGGTGACGGACGCGCAACGACACGAATACAACCCGCAGTCGCCGGAGCCGGAAACCGGCGGTTGGTCAGAGATAGCAGCTGATCTGTTGGAGGAACTCGATGACCGGCGCGGCTACGCGCTTATGCTCGGGGCGGGCTCGGGCGGTCTGCTGCACGAGCTGCTGGAGAAAAGCAACCTGCACATAGTGGTTGTGGAACCCGACGCGCGGAAGGTCCGCTCTCTGCGCGATCAGCTGGTTGAGGCGGGTCAGTATGGCAGAAGCGGCGCTGTCGTCGTAGAAGCCGACCCGGCAGCGTTTAACGTTCAGCCGTATCTTTTCAGCCTGATAGTTAGCGAAGACGCCCGGGCGGCGGGCATAAACGCCGAAGGGCGGGAGCTGGGCCACCTGCTCGATCGGCTCCGTCCATATGGCGGCGTGGCATGGCTGGGTGCGTCGGGAGATGAGCTTTCCGCGCTTACCGGGGCCGCCGAGGCCGCAGGAATCGATCAGGTTTCTGCTCAGGAGCGCGGAAACCACCTGTTTGCAACGCGCGGCGGTCCGCTCAGCGGCGCCGGCGAGTGGACTCACCAGTATCACGACTCCGCAAACACACTTCTTTCCCGAGACGACCTCGCCAGGTTGCCTCTGGGCGTGCTTTGGTATGGTGGGCCCAACAACCACAACATACTTCCTCGCCACAGCGCCGGGCCGCGCCCTAAGGTATCGGGCGGACGCCAGGTGTTTCTCGGCGTTGAAACTATCGCCGCACGCTGCGTTTATACGGGGCGTGAGCTGTGGGAGCGCGATTTTCCCGGCATAGGACATCCTTCTACCGACATGGGCGATCAGCGCAACTGGGAGCGGGGACGCGAGGTGTATATGAGCAACATCCCCGGCGTAACTTACATAGGCAGCCCCTTTGTGGCTCTTTCCGACGCTGTATACCTTCGCTACGAAGGCGATATCCACGTGCTGGATCCCGAAACCGGAGAAACCACCGCTAAATTCACTCCGCCCGGCCGCTTCGTGCAGGAGATATACGGCGAGGGTACAGAGGTCGAGTGGGGACATGTGAGCGCGGAGGGCGATTATCTGATAACGACTTCCGAGCCGCACCTTTTCGGAGCTGAGCAGTACAGTCATTTGGGCCGGCAAAACCACCGCGGCACGTCCAGCAGGCGTCTTGTGGTGATGGACCGCCACAGCGGCGAGCTGCTGTGGCAGCGCGAGGCCGACGTGGGCTTCCGCCACATGGCGATAGTCAGCCACGACGATACACTTTACGTTATAGACGGTCTGTCTGCAAACGCGCTTGAGCAGCTTGCCCGCCGCGGCGAGGAGCCAGAGGAGCCTTCCAGGGTGATGGCCCTTGAGCTTGGAAGCGGTGATGAGCGCTGGAGCAGCGACAGCGGCGTATTCGGCACGTTTCTTCTCTACAGCGCCGAGCACGACATTCTTCTTGAAGGCGGCAGCCGTGACCTGAGGCGAACGCTTGGTGACGAGCCGGGTCGGATCACGGCGCGCAGTGGCGAGAGCGGCGAGGTGCTGTGGGAGGGCGGCGGGTTTACCCTTCCGGGCGCGGCGCGTGGCGACATGCTTATTCCCGGGCGGCCCGGCAATGCCATATCTTTGCTTACAGGTGAGACATGGAGGCGCGAGCAGCCGCATACGGGCGCGAGCAGCTCATGGAGTTACAGCCGTCGCTACGGTTGTAATACGCTCAATGCAAGCGAGCACCTTCTTCTTTACCGCACCGGTTACGCCGGATTTTTCGATCTGGAGCACGACAGCTGGACCGGCAATATCAGCGGAATCCGCTCCGGCTGCACGGCTAACATGATAGCTGCCGACGGCGTGCTCAACGCGCTTGACTATACGCGCACCTGCACGTGCAGCTATGCCCTTCAGACGTCGCTTGCCCTGGTGCACATGCCCGATGATCCGAACATAGAGTTCTGGACGCGCTACAATGCATCGAGGCCGGACCCGGAAGGTTACGGCCTGAACTACGGCGCGCCGGGCCGGCGGGTTGACGTGGCTGGCGGGGGCACGACATGGCACAATCAGGGAGGCACAAACCACCGCCACCCTTCCGCGATAAAAGATAGCGGCAATTCGATAGCCTGGGTTGCAGCGTCAGTTAGAGAGTTTAACGGTTCTATCGACATAGGGGACCTTATCGATACGACCTACACGGTGCGCCTGCATTTTGCGGAGCTTAATGAAGATGTCGCGGCCGGCGACCGGGTCTTTGACGTGCTTATAGGCGGCGAGACGGTGCTTGAGGGCTTCGACATCGTTGCGGAGACTGGCGGCACGTTTCGTGCCACGGCCGTGGAGTTCGGCGTGGATGTGGAAGGGGGCGGCCTCAGCTTGGAACTGCGCGCCAGCGAGGGCTCGGAGCTTGACCCCGCGATCAGCGGCATCGAGCTGATTGCCGAGGATGTGCGGTAAGGGCAAGCCCGCTCCCCTGTCAAAGTTGAAGGTTACATTTTCTGGGTCAAAAATCGCTCCTAAGAGGTGTAACAGTACCTTTTAGAGAGGGTAATGCATTGTAACGCATAAGCTTATTGAGGGCGGCCCCGGGACCCCAGCGGTCTGCTCACTTGCTGATAGACTAGCGCATACCGGCAACCGAATTCTCGCAGCGAGGCGGAATCAAAATGCACATTGTCCCCTTTGTCGGTTAAACCGGACGCGCTTGCCAGTCCAACTCGTGGCAGCTGACGGCTGCAGGATCGCATTTGAGCATTGATCTCTCTGAAAAAAGCGCGACATGCCCCATGTTTTGCTAGAAAATCTCCGAGTTCGCCGGCTACAAACGGCAGTTGCGGCCTATCGAGTGCGGCGCGGAATGCTTCAATCATTTTGCTCAGGCGAACACCATACCCTTCGGCGTTCTCTTTCTGAGTACAATCCCCCTCGCCCTGATGCCAGAGAATTCCTTTCAAAATCCCGTCTGAGAGCGTCAGACGGGTCTGGGCCAGAGCATTGGTGAAAAGATCTGAGCCCGGCATCCAACGTTCAAGGGGTGTACCACCGACGGCGCAGGGAAGCAGCCCGACGAGCATATCCGGTTTTTGTTCCACAAGGGAGACGGCAAAGCTCATCCCCAGGCCGATCCCGGCTATATGAGGTTTGTCGGTGTGTAATGGTTCTACGGCGGTCCTCCATCTTCCGTTGCGAAAAATCCGGACATTCGGGTAGTGCAGGGGCGGCACGGCGTCCAGTAGCCCCCGGCCCGCCATGTTCGATTGGCCAATCAATAAAAATATGTTGAGATTTTTTTGCATGCAGTTCCTCATTCATTTTTTCCATCATCTCTGCTCTGCCGGGGGGGCAATTTCATCCCCGTCTCCGGGTTTTAAAAGATATGCTGAAAGACAGAGCGTGGTCTTTTATGATGGTTGAATAGCTATTATGGGAAATCGTCATGCCTGCTATAGATATCCTGGATTGCATTGCGTGAAACTCGTGCCCTCCGATGGATTTGACATATATCTCCCTCGGAAAGGAAATCTCCATCTGCCCTGCTTCCATGGTTCTCCTTAAATGAAACAGGTAATCCTTTCCACTCTGGATACCAGGCCACTGATCAACCTGTTCAGCCCAACACTGGATGTTCGAATTATATGCAACTGGAGCACCAACAGGGCACTTGAAAACAGAGAAGAGGCTGACAGTATCCATCATCCTCTGTCGCTCCCCCAGATCTTGTATGTCCCAATCAGGCGGAAGCTCCACGGTCATTCCAAAGTAATTGTTATGATAGACAGAATCCTTGATGATGCCGACGTCTAAATAGTCCTTTAAGATGGGCGAGGTCTGTGTCTGTAACGGTAACATCCTCTGCAAATACCCTTGTGCAGCTATCCCCGACGACAACGATATCAACCTCGTCGACAACCAACACGTCCCTTTCGGTTTCTCTGATAGATTTCATCGGCCCTATCCGCAGAACGGCGCACTTCAGCCGCCGTTATCGGCGGTCGCCTGAAAGTGCTTGTTGGCCCCATTTCCATTGCTGGCAAGTGCGTCAACTACGAAGGGCCACATCAAGTCGCTGTAAAAA
>PUMZ01000159.1 GCA_003551565.1 Candidatus Brocadiaceae bacterium
TCTACTGTTTACCCTCCAATAACGGAGGCGGACATGATAGGAACTAACCTCTCGTTAAATGCCGATTATGTGCCACATGGCCGAATCGATGTGCCAGTTGACACTACCCCGCATATTTCATCAACCAAAGACATAGTTAAGGTTTTTTGCTAAACTTGAGTCCGGTCTAAAAAGCATATTCTGGTCCAGCATCGGTCATCAACCCGGCCCGAAGGGCCGGGTTCACCGTAGCCCGGGGCCAACGAAGTGCAGCCCCGGGACAATGGCGGATATGATAAGCCGTGCCCTGAAGGGGCACTTCAAATCGACTTTCACGCAACATTTATCAGTATTATATTCAAGTTTTTACGCAATAGAGGTCATTGAACCATTTTTCTGAAAACGCAAATTGAAGGCCCCCTTCGGGGCTCTTTTGTTTGTCAATCTCTTTTCCCGGGGCTGACGCCCCGGGTTACGATGAGATGCGCCGTTGGCGCATGGGTGGACTTTTTAGACCGGACTCAAACTTTATTTCCTGAAAAAGCGTCTGCATCTGGTGTGCATCCTTAATAAATTCACGAGGCGCTGGGAAAACAAAATCGTTTGCCGTACTATTAATTCTTTTCATATTCGTTGTTGAAAAGAATTAGGCGTTTGATTTCTGCCACATCTGCACCACCGAGAACGCGTGAGAAGCGGGCTGAACCCGGTGGCCTCCATGACCCGCCCGTTCCGATCGCCACGTAGCTGATAATCGTTTCCCCACCGGAGCAGGCCCGGTGGAAGAATCTCCCGGGACCCACACTGTTTGTATTTTATCCCCTGTTGCACTTTCAATTCAAGACACTATGCCTTATCATATATACAGGAGCTTCATTGCCCTGGAATATGCTCCGTGCGCCAATCTTCGCAATCGTGATCGGGATCGACGAAAAATGGTTTCAGGAGCCTGGTCAAAAAAATCACATCAGGTTCGTCGTGAGCCCTTTCAGGGGGCTTTGGAGTCCGGAAATTGTTGTGCTAATCCCGGCACGCATAAAGGCGTCCGCTGCGGGCCGGTTTTGGACCAGGTATCCGGCCTGCGGACAACTCACCGTCTATCGGCTTGCAAGCGAAGAAGCTGTCACGCACGCAAGCACAGAGGCAACGGTTGCGATCCCGGGGGCAAAGAATCCAATAAGCGCTACCCACCGGAGCTTTGAGGAGGGCGGCATGGATGGAATCGAAAACAGATTTACCCTGATGGAAGTGCTGATCGCTCTTGCGGTGGCGGCGATAGCCGCCATGGGTATCTTTCGGCTGCAGGTGATAGGACTGGAGGCGGCCATGTACTCCGACCTTGCATCACGTGCGGCAGTGATCGCCGAATCGAGGATGGAAGAGGCGCTTGCCTATGCGCAAGCATACAACGAAGCGCCGGAGCCGGACGGCGGGACAATTGCCGTTGAGGAGATGCAGACCCAATTCCACTGGGAACTGGAGGTGATGGAGGCTGAGGTCGATATCGATCAGCTGGACGGCGAACTCCCGAATCTGTGGCGTATGGTATGCCGGGTGAGGTGGGGGGGAGACGGAGCGGAAAAAAGCATAGAACTCGAACGCTATGCATGGGGGCATTATTTTGACAGGTAGGTTTACACTCATAGAAGTGCTCGTCGCCGCGAGCATATCGGTCATCGTGCTCGGGATCATTTCCGGGGCCGCATGGTCCACGTTGCAGACGGTCAGCAGCACCCGGAGCCGCATTGATGTTGCGATGGAAAGCGCCGCCCTGGTGCGCAGGCTCTCCGAAGACCTGCGCGGGAGCCGGCTGGAAGTGCACCGCAGCCGGGAAGAAGAATCGGGCCGGAACGGTGGGGGGGAGCAGCAACCGCCGCCTGCGTTTTATGCCGAAAGCGGTAACGATGAGCTGAGACTGGATATTTATACCACGGCCGCCGTAACGGGCCCGCGCATGCCGGCCGGATTCTACCGGGTATCCTATCTGTTTGATGCCCGCAACGGTGCACTGGAGCGGCGTCAGGCCCATATTGCGCAGGTCGAAGTGGACGAGCTGCCATGGCGGGTGGTCGGCGACGGGCTGGAGTTTATTGAGATGCGTTTTTTCGACGGGGATGACTGGTTGGATTGGTGGGATTCCGATGAGGAGGGCGACCTGCCGCTCTCGATCGAGGTGCGATTCGGTCTGCATCGGAATGGAAGCGAAAGCAGGTATGCGTTTACCGTTTCTCCGCAAATCCGGGATGACAGATGATTCTTCGAAAAGCTGTGAACGATCAACAGGGTATCGTGCTGGTGGGGGTGCTGGCAATGATGGTGCTGCTGATGGGTGTGTTGATGGATTTTACCTACCGCACCAGTGTGCAGCTGGAGGTGGCGCGCAATCGCCTTGATTCCGCCGAGGTCCGCCAGGCGGCCGAGTCCGGGGTGGATATTGCGAAAGCCTTGCTCTCGCGCAGCATTGATATGCACGAGCCCGGATTGGAACAGTTCTTTTACGGCGGGCACCACATGCGTCTGGACGATGTTGATCTGACGGTCCGGTTTGAGCCGGAAAGCGCAAAAATCAACCTGAACCGGCTTGCAGGCCCACGACGACGCAACACCCGAAGAGAGATCGGGATGTTGTTCCGTCTGGCCGATGTGCTGAACGAAGAATACGAAGAAGAAATACTGACCTATGATATGATATTGTCGATACTTGAATGGATAAGTCCGCAAGATGCCGCGGAGGCAATTATCGGCACGTTTCCGGGCGAACCGGCGGGGGGTGGGTACTACCTTCAGAAAACGCCTCCCTATGTCCTCAAGCAGGCCCCGTTGAACACCCTCTCCGAGTTGCTGTTGGTGAAGGATATTACAGAGGAGGTTCTTTACGGCCGCCCCGCAAGCGGGGACGAACCCGGAGTGCCCGGTATCGCCGATTTTTTGACACTGTACGGCGACGGCCGGAGTTTGCTGGAGGCGTTGAACAGGGAGGGACTGACAGCCGACGACCTCCGGACTATCGAGCCGATGACGATGGAACGGTATATTACCATTGACGTCACGGCAACCCGTGATAACGCCGGGCGGCGGATAAGAACCATTGTGCGCAAAGACGGTGAGCGGGTGCACGAGCTGTGCCGGGAAGAGCGGGAGAGCAGATACCGGACGGTCCGCGCCTGGCTCCCCTCTGCGGAGGAGTGATGCCCGGACGTTTCCGATACCCCGCATATTTCATCAACCAAAGACATAGTTAATATAAACGATGCAACAACAGTATGATGGGTTATGGGTTGTGGGTTACGACAACGGCAACGGCAGATAGCTTAGAGCGTAGAGCATAGAGCTTAGTGCTTAGAGCATAGGGCAAAGGCAACGGTAACGGTAACAACAAAGACAACGGCTACAGCAACGGCAAACGGATAACGGCGAACGGCGGTTGGCCCTGTGGGCGCGTGAAATGAGCGGGATATTGTTGCAGACGGCCCTTCGGGCCTGAAAACCGTGAAATGAGCGCGATATTGTTGCAGGCGGCGCTTGCTTCCTGCCACATTGCCCCACCGAGCAGACGTGAAAAAACGGGTCAGACCGGACCGGGCGGGTCCGCAGAGCGGCTTTTATCGCGTTTTTGTGCGAAAAACGCGCGCAGCAGCTCCAGACCTTCTTCGGCCATAACGCCCCCGGTGCTCTCGACGGAATGGTTCAGGCCCTTAAGGTCGAACAATCCGACCACCGACCGGCAGGCGCCGCTCTTGGGATCTGCTGCTCCATACACCACGCGTCGTATCCGGGCGTTGACCATTGCCCCGGCGCACATGCAGCACGGTTCCAGTGTGCAATACAGCGTGGCGCCGCACAGGCGCCAGGTGCCGTTGCGGCGCGCCGCTTCCCTGAGGGCGATGATCTCCGCGTGGGCGGTGGGATCCGCCCATGTCTCCCTCAGGTTGTGCGCACGGGCCATGATGTTGCCTTCCGACACGATCACAGCCCCCACAGGCACCTCACCTGCTTCAGCGGCTTTTTTGGCCTCCCGGAGGGCCTCCTGCATGTAGTGCTCGTCATCCCGCATGTTTCATCAACCAAAGACATAGTTAATTTTTTATATTCGTTGTTGAAAAGAATTAAACGCGTGAAATAAGCGGATGTGTCATCGGTCGGGTCTGTTGAAAAAGCCTCAAATCCGGTTCAGGATTGCGGCCTGTCCTTTATCCGCCGCGCGCCGCAGCTGAACGGATAACGATACATGCCCTGTCGCTTTCCTGCTGGACCAGTTCGACCTTATCCTGCCGGAGCAGTTCCAGCAGCGCCAGGAAGATGCCGATGATGCGCGGGCGCGAACGGTCGTGCCGGAAGAAGCTCAGGAAGTTCTTCTCGTCCCCGTCGCGTCCCAGGGTCGACATGATCTCTTCCATGTATTGAGCGACGGGCACCTCGTCATACACGATGTGCTGCGGCTTGCTCATTTCGATCTGGCGTATCACCTCGGCATAGGCCGAGACACAGTCCCAGATATCGATATCGCCGAGCAGATTTTCCACCTCGACCTCCTGCGAACGTGTTTCCGTGGGTGGAGGGCGGCGGGGGTAAGTCATGGCCTGGCGTTCGGACATCTCCTGCAGGCGTGCCGCCTGCTGTTTGAATTTTTTGTACTCGAGCAATTGATGGATCAGTTCATTTCCGGGATCGTCCTCCTCTTCGGCCTCGATGGGGTCCGGAAGCAGCGAGCGGCTCTTGATATCCATCAGTGTGGCGGCCATGACCAGGAACTCGGCGGCGATATTGATATCGAACAACCGCATCGCCCGGAGCGCCGCGAGGTAGCTGTCGGTGATATGCGAGATGGGTATTTCGAGTATGTCCAGCTCCTCGCTTTTGATGAGGTGGAGCAACAGATCGAGCGGGCCGCTGAACACGTCCAGCTCGGCGCGGAACTCGTCCAGGGAGATCGTTCCTCCGGCGCCATCCGCTGCGTTTGCATCACCGCTCTGATCCGTTGTCATCGCAATAAACCCGACTCGTCAAGTGCTCCGAAAATGGAAATTCCCGACAGCGGGTTGCCGATGTACAGCGTCGGCAGTGCTATGAGCTGAAAAAGAAATCCCGCTCCAAGGAACACGATTGCCAGAAGAACGATTATGCCGTACCTCTGGTTAAACATCCGGTACTTTTCCGATTGCGGATAGGGCAGTACGTTTTGCATGATGTGGTGTCCGTCCAGCGGACCGATGGGCAGCAGGTTGAAGATGGCCAGTGCAAAATTGATCAGTATCATGAACGCGAGGAATCCCGCAATCAGAGTGTAACCGGTTTCCGGGGTCCATATGGCCTCGGGAACCGTGACAAACAGCACGCGTACGACGATCGACCAGAAAATCCCCTGGACGATGTTCGAAAGCGGCCCGAAGGCACTGACGAGGATGTCGTCCCGGCCGGGATTGCGGAAGTTCATGGGGTTGACCGGTACGGGCCGGGCCCAGCCGATGGGAAAAAACAGGATGGCAATTGTCCCGATCGGATCCAGGTGCGGAATCGGGTTGAGCGTAAGCCGCCCGGCCATCTTTGCGGTCGGATCGCCGGCGATGTAGGCCGCATAGCCGTGGGCGAACTCGTGCAGCGTCAGCGCCGGCAGAAGGGCCAGCAGCCTGATAATGCGCGAAAGGAGGAAATCCATAATGTTGTTCTCTGTTCCTGATTGAAGTTTTCATTGTCCGGTGTCCGGATCAGCCGGTTTCCGGGTGCCGGGGAGAATCATCCCCGTTCTTTTTCGATGAACTCGCAGATGATATGTATGATGGTCTGATGCGCTTCCTGCACCCTCGGGGTATCGGGGTGCGGCACGCAGATGCAGTGCTCGCACATGGCGGCCATCCTCCCGCCGCCCTCTCCGCTCAGGCCGACGTTCAGCGCCCCGATATCGCGCGCCGCTTCCAGCGCGCGCAGGATATTGGGCGAGTTGCCGCTTGTCGATATGCACAGCACGACATCGCCGGCCCGGACATGGGCCCGCACCTGCCGTGCGAAGACATCTTCCGTCCCGTAGTCGTTCATCAGCGCCGTCAGAACGCTGCTGTCGGTCGTCAGCGCGGCGCAGGGGATCGGTTTCCGTTCTTCCAGGAAACGGCCGACCA
>PUMZ01000030.1 GCA_003551565.1 Candidatus Brocadiaceae bacterium
TGAAGCCCTGGATGGCGAAAGCCTCTCCCCCCTTCTTACCGGCCACAGCGGGAAGCGAAACAAGGAATGGGCGCGGTCCGAACTGCTGGGGGGCGTAAACCCCGAAACTGCATTTCGCATGGTCCGAGACCAACGCTGGAAATTGGTCGAATTCCCCGCCGCACCGCGGCGGCTTTTTAACATGACCAATGACCCCAATGAAACACATGACCTCGCCGCCATGCCGCCGTCGGACGCCCCCGTTGAAAAGCTCCAGTCCATCCTGAACGAAGGCGGCACGTGGGAGGGAATTGAACAAAGGCGGACCGAAGACAAAAAACGAAATAAATCTTTCAGAGCCGAGGTTCGCAGTCAAGGAACCCTCCAGTATCGTTCTCGTGACGGTCACATCATTGAGGCCGACGCTCATCTGTATCCGCTAACCTGACAGAAGACTTTTTTCGAAGTGCTTATATTACGCGCTTAATTCAAGTTTACCTAAAGATAAAAAAGCAATGAATGAAATTAATTAATAGAAAAGTGTTTGTCAAATCACCCGATGCCGATACGCTGGTGCATTCAAAAGCCGAATACACCCGCCCCTCAGGCGGAGATATGATACGTATGACCACTACCTCCACCCGCTCGGACACTGTGGACTCCTGCCGTGTGGAACACTCACTGGATCATGGCCGGAATTGGTCCCCGACGCTAAATCTGAAAACAAAATTGCCGCACGAAAACGGTACGCTCCGCCGCCATCCGCGCACCGGCCTGGCCGACCCCGAGACGGGATGCTATGTCCATTTTATGACCGAAGGAGTGCTGCCCAATGACAACCCCCTTGAAGGACTAAAAAACTGGTATGTGCGCTACCGTATCTCCGATGATGGCGCTCGAACGTGGAAGATTGACAAACCCGTTGTCCAGGTGGGAGATTATGATACCAGTCATCCCCTGGAAGGCGTCTGGAAGGGGCGAAATTGCTGCATGATCGGCGATAAGACGTGCTGCCCTATCAGGACATTGGGCGGACAAATACTCATGCCCGTCCAGATTACCCCCATTGGACCGGATGGTGAATACCATAACCCCGGCGGGGGATATACCTACCATGAATCGGGCGTGTTAATTGGGACCTGGACTGCGGATGATGATCTGCGATGGGAAGTGTCCGAACGCGTGGCCAACGATCCGGAACGCTCAACGCGCGGCTGCCTGGAACCCACGATTGCCCAGTTTCCTGACGGCCGGATCCTTATGGTCATGCGAGGCAGTAATCGCAGGTCTAACGATCCCGAACGCTCGATGCCGGGGCGTAAATGGTACAGCATATCCGAAGACGAGGGGCGTACCTGGTCGGCTATCAAGCCGTGGGGATATGACAGCGACGAGTTGTTTTTTTCACCCAGCAGCTGCTCGCAATTGCTGCCTCATTCCAATGGAAAGGTTTACTGGATCGGCAACCTGACTCCCGAAAACCCGCACGCCAACGGTCCGCGCTATCCCATGGTGATCGGGGAAGTGAACCCCGCGAGTCTGCTGTTGATCGAAGACAGCGTGACGGTGATTGATGATAGAAAGGAGGATGACAGTGAACGACTGGTGCTCTCTAATTTCCATGCTAATGAACACCGACCGACGGGGCAGATTAATCTCTACATGAGTCGCGCATTCGCCAAAAGCAGGGATAAAAGGGGCTCCGATGCCTATTTATACCAAATCCAATTATGAAAAATAATATATGACATTATTATAATGGAAACATAAAGAATAAAGCATCTTGTTTGCGTTACCAGGGACGGCAAACCGGACTTTTCGGCGATGAACTGGATCGCACCGTCAACTGGGCGGGAGCCGACCACCTGATCAAACTCGCAGGACAACCTGTCCGACTCCGATTCCTCCTCGAGGATGCGGATTTATACGCTATAAAATTCAGCCATAAAAACTAAAACTTTTTACAGAACAGGAACAAAGCGATGACAACATACGACACCGAAGAAAGTCACAAACATGATGATACTCCACTGCCCGTCGTCGATATCTCCGACGATGCCGACCGGCAGATCGTTATCGCGCGCGGAACCGAAGCAGTCTATCAGGGACATCCTACGACCTTGCTGATGCCCGACGGTCAAACCATCTTTGCCGTCTGGTGCATCGAGGAGGGGATGGGATGTCGCGTATTTACCAATGAATGGCTCAATAGTCATTGATTGTTATATTTGATTAAATTGCTTTAATTGGAGCAAAATAATTTATGAATTGGTCAAAAGAACCCGAAGTATCCTTAGTTATAGAACCAACTGCAGAGGCACCGCGCAACTCCGAAGGCTCTATCGTCGAACTGAGTGATGGACGCCTGTTATTGGCCTACAGCCGTTTTACCGGCGGCAGGGCCGATGAGGCCACAGCCCATATATCCGGCCGCATTTCCCATGACCGGGGCCGCACATGGGACGAAGATTTCGTGCTGCAGGAATGCACCGGCGACTTGAACGTCATGTCGGTATCACTCCTGCGTCTGCAATCCGGAGATATTATGTTCGGTTATATGGTCAAAAACGCATGGGATGACTGCCGATTCTACGTCCGCCGCTCATGCGATGAAATGGCGACTCTTAGCAAACCCGTCTGTGCTGCGACCGAGAAAATATACCATGTTATCAACAACGATCGTCTGGTACAGCTCAGTACGGGACGGCTTTTGGTTCCCGCTGCCCTGCATCCGTGCGATGACGGTACGCGAGAGACATGGAGCAGTCGGGCGAAGGCTGCCTGCTACTATTCGGATGATGATGGGATTACATGGCACTGCTCTTCAGATATTCTCGCCATACCTGATCGTATTGAAACCGGAACGGGGTTGCAGGAACCGGGCGTGGTGGAGCTTGAGGACGGGCGCATCTATATGTGGGCCCGCACGGATATAGGAACGCAGTATGAAGCATTTTCCGATAACGGCGGCGTGACGTGGAGCCGGCCCCGGCCGGCCCCCCTCTGCTCCCCCCGGTCCCCCGCCTCCATCGTTCGAATTCCGGAAACCGACGATTTGATGGTGGTATGGAACGACCATTCTGGGCAATATCCTTTTCAGAAAGAGAAGCGCACACCTCTCTGCACGGCCATCTCCCGCAATGAAGGCAGAACATGGGAAAACAGCAAGGTATTGGAGGATAATCCGGACGGCTGGTATTGCTACACCAATATCACGTTCGTCGATGACGGAGCGCTCGTTGGTTACTGTGCCGGGGATTCTGAAGTCGGAGGGCTGAATCGACTAAAAGTCACCCGCGTGCCACGGACGTGGTTATATGATTAAATAATATTGCTCTCAGAAAGGCAATGAGCAACATTTGCACCGATTAAGCTCATGTGGCATAATTATGATGAAGACCGTAAGTCCTCCATTTGAGTGAGCACAATATGTTTGAAAGAATACACGGGAAAAAATCAATAGCAACGGCTGTACTGGCTATTATCGCCTTTCTAATGACATTTATAGCCTGTACCGGCTGCGTCGCAGAACGCTTTATTGTTGCCCGCTATAATCATCTGGAGCCCGGACAGTTGTGGGAAGATACCGTAACTGCATCCAACCGTGCAGAGCGTGCTGAAAGGTGCTCCGACCTGAGCGAAATTGTCATTTCCAGATGGGCGGGACGCTCGCTGCCGGGCCAGCCCGCGGGATGGGAACTTAAAGTAAGACCGCCGCGGGTAGTGATGGCAAAACTCGCCCTCCGGACGCGACATCGATGCGGCCAATCGTTTTCTGATGGAAATGACACCCTGGAATGCGAGCGGCTCGGAATGGGATGTGCGCGAACTGTGGGGCTGGGACAAAAAATATGACGACTCACTCCGAATCGGGCACCGGGGGGATTACGACTTCACCCAATCGGTGCTGATAACAATCCTTTATGAATTTGGGGATCAGCTCGAATATGATACTGACGCACCGAGAAGACTTTGGGTTATGAAATCCGCAACGGGCAATAAACTGGATCGGGATTACACATCCTGGCCACGTTTGAGTGTTGTGGAGTAATTTACCTTCACTGCTCCTCTCCGATCTGCTCGAAATCGAACCGATCCTGCCAGCTTGCTATATCGTTCCTGGCGGCTTTGAACAGATTCGCCACGTGCAGGTGCTCGATCTGGTGGCGATATTCGACCAGCTCCACCACGGCCTCGCGCAGCTTCTGATCGCTCACGTCATCATCGAGGAACATCTCGCCCAGCGCGGCCATCTTGCGTGCATGGATAAGTCCCTTGTGCAGGAACTCGACCCGCCGGGCGTAGACGTCACGCTCCGCCCCGGCCGCCGCCTCCGCCGCGCTGTCCAGAATACGCTCGGCCCGCTCGAAACTCTCGGGCGGATAGGCGCCGTATTCGGCGGCTGCACGATGGTAGATGTGCCACATCGCCCCCGGGTTCTCAGCGCCGAACCCGGTCAACGCCCGGTTGGCCGTCGTATGTGCCTCCCAGTAGTCGAAATAGGCCTTCACATGCATAGCCGCCGGTCCGAAAGCCGCATAGTATTCATCCAGCAGTTCCTCCGTCGACGCCTCCGGGCGACTGTGGAACCGGCTGACCAGGTACAGGGTCGGACCATGTACCGCCCACTGCCCGGTGAGCGTATCGAAATCGGTAGCGATCATCTCGTTCTCGTAGAAGTACAGAAGCTCCTGGTGCATCTGGTGTGTATACACATGCGGCATCGCCCCGGCCCCGAGCAAGTAGTTGGGCCGGTAATACAGCGTTGCCCCTGTGTTCAGCCAGGCATGCCACTGCTCGCGCAGCCACTGCTGCTCGCGCGGGTCGCGGGGAAAGTGCCAACCGCCCCAGGGGCAGAAACTGAGGATGATGTTTTCGTGCAGTTCTAAATCGTCGGGGGCGACGAAATAATTGAGATAAACGAACGAGCTGACGAGCGCGTCGGGATCGATCTCGCGCGCCTTTTCGTGGACGCGTTTGGCAAACACCGCGTACCGCCGTCCGGCATTCACGGGCGTGTACTGGGTGTACGCCGGATAGGCGGGCAGCTCGGCCAGTTCCTGCTTGGTCGGCTGCTCGGCGTCCAGGGCCAGGCAGGACTCACACGCACATAATGCCTTCATGTCGGCCTCGCCGATCTGCAGGACCGCGCCCGGATCGTCCTTGCGCTGCTCGGCCCACCGGTCGATGAGCTCCTGCTGCAACTGTTCATTGGACACACACATCGAAGAAGCCATCGACCTGTCCGGATCAACCGGTCCGCGCCGGCCTTCCCAGCCGCCTTCGGGGATTTCACCCAGCACGTAGGGATCACGATCGGGATGAAGGAACTCGTGACGCCGGCGCCACTCGTCGGCAATCTCGCCCTCGGGGAGCTTCTGAAACCATTCGGGGTGCGATTCACCGTACTGCTCCCATCCAATACGGCGCAGAGCGTGACCGGTGTAGGGCCGAGGATCGTCAGACCGGCCCGCGCGGTGACGACGCAGGAATATCATCTGGTCCCATACAAATCGGTCACGGGCATCTTCGGAGGAATATGCGATGCCGTACCTGCCGGGCACTCGCAGCCGTCCCCACAGGCTGTAGTCAAACCGATCGACCTCTTCACCACCGCGGAAGTTAATACCGGTGCGGATATTGCGCCGGACCAGCTCCGGCCTGAACGTGCGATCCCACTCTCCCACGGCCACGCGCTCGCGGCCCGGCACCACAGTGCCCAGCTCACCCGGCCACAGCCAACTGGCCTTCAGCTCATGCTCGATCACCTCGTACGTCCCCCACAGCGTCCCCGAGTGTGTGTTGCTCTGGTTCAGCGGATGCCCGGGGCCGTCGTTGCCGACTATAAACAGGTCGCCGTCCACACTGCGAATCACACACTGCTCCGACTCCAGATCGTCGTGGTATATGCCCTTCTCACGTGCGGCGTCCGATTGCCCGACGAAGACCCTGGGCCCTTCACCGTCGCCGACCTCCGATTCGGCGACGACGGGCGGCTCCGCTCCAGTAGCCAGTTCGATATGATACGCCAGCTCCCGGGCCGCATATTCCGCAATGGGATACGGCTCGTCGGCAGTGACTATCA
>PUMZ01000332.1 GCA_003551565.1 Candidatus Brocadiaceae bacterium
CAAGGCAAAGTACAAAAGCAGATTTTAATATAAATCTTTTCCCTAAAAAAAGCGCCTATACAGGGATAGCTTAAGTAAGGGATTCCGCTTAAAACCGTTTTTGCCCCAAAAATCGTGTTTAAGGGGCATTTCACAGGAGGTAAATCCACTTTAACATATTGTTGATCAATAACTTATCGAGGGCCGCCCCACCACCACATGCCACCACCACGCCGGTTGAGGCGGTCAGCCCGGCGGCATGCTGGCCCTGCCAGGGGAGGAGTAATTGCATCCGGCCCGGTCCAGGCGCCGCCCCGGTCATGCGAGCGCAGCAGAAGCAGTTCCGTGGGCACGAAGCCCAGCGTCTCGGGATTGGTCAGCCCGTCCTCCGAGTGGCCGGTGCGATCATGGCGGATCATGAACACCGCCAGCCCGCCGTCGGGCAGCGCCGTGAGGCGCGCGCAATCGGAGGTCAGCCGTTGCGGTGTGCCGCCACGTCTCACCTTGGTCCACGGACCGGAACAGGTGCGTGTGCAGATTCACCGCCTCGAAGGCTTCGCCCAGCACCGCCGTCGCCAGCATCTCGCCGTCCGGAAGCACGGCCACGGAGGGGAAATACGCATGAACACTGCGCACGTGCGGTGCGGGATTGCGATAAATCAGACCGGTGCGCAGGTTTTCAATCAGTGGCATGCTGGATTTCTCCCATGATGGATTTCAGACGGTCAAGCAAGCCCCCCAGGCGTTCCATAGCTTCATCATCCAGACTGGTGAACGGCGCCCGTCGCCAGCGTTCGGTCAGCCCGCAGCGCTCGGTAATCCCGTGCATGGCCGCATCAAAGCCGCCGGGCATGGCCAGAATTTCTTCAAAGAAAGGCCTGTCGATTTTCTCAATGATGCGCACGGCCGCCGGTCGGTCCTCCTCACCGATCGCCCGCCAATAGGCGCTGGATACTTCAGGCATGAATGTCACGAAGGTCGAAAGGTAACCCCGGCAGCCATAGGGCCCCAGATCCATGTGGAAAGACTTTTGCCCGCCGGCGAACATCGTCCAGGAATTCCTGATCAGACTCGTCATTTTCCGGTCATACTCCCCGGTCACATCCGCCTTCATGGCCAATACGGGCGCGCCGCGTTCAATCAGTTCGCGGGCGACGGCCAGACCATCCGCGGCGCCGTTGCGCTGGATTTCGGCGCTGTTGACCATAACTGGCATGTGCCGGCCGATCGCCAGATGATGATCCACCATCGTCTGACGGTTCAGGCAGCCGGGATACCACTGGGGCAGAAACACCTGCAGGATGTCCGCGCCGAACTCCCGGCAGCAGGCGGCAAACTCGACCGACTGAGGGGTCGCCCAACGGCCGGTGCAGGCTGCGACCACCACCCTGCCCGCGGCCGATTCGACCACCGTCCGGGTTAGATCGGCGATTTCGCGGTCACTCAAGACAGCAAACAGGCTGTCGCCCCAGGTCAGCAGCAAAGCGCCGGCGCCCGCGTTGATGTCAAAGTCCACCATCCTGCGCAGGGCGTCGTAGTCAATGGCGCCGTCGCGCGTGAACGGGGTCCGGATAGAGGCAATGGGGCCGGCAAGCCCTGTCTGTATACGTTGTCTGTCCATGTTCATGTCCTCCGCTGTCAAAAAGTCGAGAGCCCGTAAAACCATTCGGTGTCGAGCAGTAAATCGCAGACAGCGCCACGTATAAGGCGGGCGCCACTCAGCATGCTGTCCGAAAATGAACTACTGTCTGCCCAGTTCGCGCGCTATATTGGTATACATACGAACTTTTTCCACGGGTGTCCCCTGCTCGGAAAAAGCTGTCAGGATTTTCTCACGTCCGGTCATATTGCTTCTCCGGTATTTTAGTACTGAAAATTATCCTGCATAGAACCAGTCAGTATCTACCACCGCCACGCGCAGGTCGATGATATCCTGCATGGCCCAGTCGGGAAGATACTCGCAGGTCCAATAGTTGACGATGGCTTTCCCGTCGCTGGTGAAACGGCAGCCGGGGTTGCTGAACGCGCGGGCCGGGTTGTCCTCGATGTCGCGGACATTTTCCCAGGTGCGCCCCTCGTCTTTGGATACGGCGGCGGTCAACTGGCTGCGCCTGCCATAGTGGCTGCGGAAGCCCGGGTTATAAGGGGCGTTGTTCCAGATCATCAGCAGGTCTCCTGTTGCCGGGATACGGGTCAGTTCCGGGCATGACTCCGGAGTCCGCAGACCGGTGGTCTGGGGCAGTGACCAGGTCAGACCGTCATCGGCGGATTCCGACATAAACAGCGAGCCGAGCTGGTTGCGCATGACCATCAGCACCCGGCCGTCGCGGGTCTCCTCGACATGCGGTTCCATGGCCCCGCGCATGGGCAGTCTCACTCTGCCGCCGGTCTCTCGCCAATTCAGCCCGTCATCGTCGCTGATCAGCACGGTGACGGCACGCGGATGCGAATAGACGTCCTCACCTGAACCTTCCACCGAGGACACCGGCAGGAGCAGGCGGCCCGACCTGGTTCTCTTCACCACGCCGTTGCACAAACCGTAGTCGGCACGCACGGCGCCGCCGGGCACAATGGGGCCGGTCGGATACCCCGCGCGCGTCTCTGCAGGCACTTCAGCGGAGATCTCCGCCCAGAAGGTCGGGCCGTGGCCGATGAAAACCGTCTCCGGGCAGGCTTGCAGCGCGTGTTCGAGTTTCGGGAGACCCTGGTCATCGTTGAGTCCGTAGGAGTACGGTCCGTCCATCATGTCGAAGAGCACCGGCAACCCGAACCGGCCCGCCTGCCGATACAGGTTCAGACAGCGCGGATCATCGAAATCGAGTTTGGGCAGGAACTCCCCGAGGCCTTTGCAGCCGCGCGCGGTATACTCCTCCAGCAGATGGCTGAAGTCCGTGTCCGGACGGTTGCCGTAGCGCGGATCGATGTTGCAGAAGGGAATCAGGCGGTCAGAATAGCGCGCACAGGCCGCCAGCACGTCTTCGGTGTCGCTCTCCAGGTATGCCCCTTCCGGATGCTCGCTCACGGGGAGCACGCAAGTCCTGTCAATCCCCCACGCCTCCATCTTGGCGATCAGGTTCGTGACATCAATGAACTCACGCCGGTTTGGCAGGATGCGGCCGATATGGCCGTGTACGTCAATCAGCATGGTGTATTCCTTCCTGCAGCCACAGCTCGTCGAAGATCGCCATATCCAGATCGCTCGTCATCGGCCGGACGGCGCGGTAGTGACTGATGCCCAGCAGAATCCGGCCATCGTCGAGCTGGATCATCCCGTGGTTGCTGAGCTGGTTGGAGCCGACCTCGTCGGCGATCACTTTCGGGGCGCCCCAGGTACGGCCGCCGTCCCTCGACAGCGCCGCCGCCAGCGGATGGCGCGGCAACTGGGTCGTGGACGAGACGTTGTTCCAGACCACCAGCAGGTTGCCGCTCCGGAGCTTGAGCATGCGCACCATGGACTCGGGTGAAGGCAGCGTGGTGGGCTCGGCCGGCCCCCATGTGCGCCCGCCATCCTCCGAGACGGACTGGTACACATACCCCGCCTTGGTGCGGAACAGGCAGAGGAGCCGATCCGGCTCCGTCTCGGCGATCTGGCATTCCATTGCCCCGCGCGGTGACTCCACGGTGATTTCGTTGCTGCGTGTCCAGGTTCTGCCGCCTTCGTCGGAGAATAAGGCGACCAGGGTGTAGTGCTGGATCTTTTTCTCGGCGTCGGAACGTTCCGGGTCCATGAAACAGAAGGCCGCGACCACGCGGCCGCTCTGCAACTGCCTGAGTTCGTTCAGGCCCGTGACGCCGTCCCACACCGATCCATGATCGAAGGTCCGGCCGCCGTCCGCGGAACGCCGGATGACAATGCGAGCGCGTTGTTTGAAATAGTCGGCCCCGGCGGTTGCCACCCGCCGGCTTTTATCCACCGTAATGCCGGCGCCGGGCGCGTGACGGAAAACATGCTGCACCAGCATCAGGACCTCGCTAGTGCCGCGGAGCGCGAGCATCTTGACGAAATAGGGCACTCCGCCCAGGAAGTCGGCCATGAATATCTCCGGCTCCGACCAGGTCTCGCCCCGGTCATGGGAGACGGAATAGAGTCGGTGCCGAACATCAGCTTGTGGGCGAATTTGGCGAGAAACTGGCGCGCATAGTCCAGGTCGCGGGTCAGCGCCCGATGGCAACTGAAGGCCGAGAGATCGGCATACATGTTCGGATACTGTTCCAGCAGTTCAGCCACGCGGCCGGGTTTGGCCACCTTGCGGTCAGGATAGCTGGTGGAATTCTTCTGCTCCGGGATCACATCGGCCGACATCTCCGCCCACCATCCCGGACCGTGCCCGACGAAGGTGCATTGCGGGAACTCTCGGAGACACTCCTCAAGGTAGGGCATGCCGACCGGATCGGTCACCCCCGTCGTGGTCAGCCTGAAGTCGAAGACCATCGGCCAGCCCAGCTCGCCGCACGCCCGGTAGATGCCCTTCATGCGCGGATCGTTGGTCGGCAGGTTGCAGAGAAATTCGCCAAAGCCCCGGCACCCCTGGTCCGCGTAGTGCTTCAGAATGGGGTAGAAGTCGTAATGACCGTCGTTGCCGCCCCGGCGTGGATCGACATTGGCAAACTGGATCAGCCGGTCCGGGTGCCGGGCGCAATTGCGCAGCGCGTCATCCGACGTGTAGGGATAGTCCTCTTCCTCCGGGTTGACCAGCGGCAGCACGACGGACATCTCGATATCGTGTTGGTCCATGAAGCGCAGCAGGTCTTTGACCGTGAGGGCCAGGTGATTGTGCATGACCTTGCCCAGGTGGGTGTGTACGTCGATTATTTTCATGGGATCATCTCCATTGTTTCCATTCGTCAATCATGGCCAGCACTTTTTCCAAACTCGCGCCAGGCCTCGATCATCGCCAGGCCGCACTGAATGCTCTTGATCTTCTGCGCGTTGGTTTTGCCGTTGCCGACATAGGCGCTGCCCGTGGTGCGCAGGGTGAAGCCGCCGCCCGGCGCGCCGTCTTCGATCGCCTGCTTTACCAGCTCGCGTATCTCCTTCATGGTGGTGGATTCCAAGGAGAAGAGTTGCGACGGAATGTTGCCGCACAGGAGCATGCGCCGACCCACGCGCTGCTTGGCGTCGCCTAGGATGTTGTCGCCGTAAGGTGGCGGTTCGAGGGGGTCCACCGCGTCAATGCCCATATCCGCGAACCGTTCGAGAAACAGGCCGCTGTTCCCGTGACAATGCGCAAAATGCCGCCCGCCGACGGCATGGATGGCGTCATTAACCCGCTTGTCGTAAGGAAACACTAACTTGTCGAAATGCGCCATGCCGAACCAGGGTGGGATCAGCATTTCAAGCGCTCCCGTTTTGAAAACTGGCGGATCGTCCAAGTGCTCGCCATTGACGGCCAGGACGGAATCACAAATCTGTTCCGTGCAGCGGAAAAGGAATTTCTCCACGATCTCATCCTCGGTCAACAGCCACATGTACGCCTCACTCATATTGCTGTTGCGAACCAGCGTTCCCAGGGGATGGAAGAGACCGGTGATGGGTACACCCCGCTCGCCGATCTGGGCGCATCCGGCGTTGTATGCTTTCAGATCGAAAGGCCGCCGAGCTCGGGGCGCCTCCGCAATCCGCCTGAAGTCGTCCAACGTCTCGATGAAGCGCTTTTCCCAATGAAAATCACCCTTGTCGCCTTCTCCGAACAGGTCTTCGTAGGCATGCTTGGTAATGGCGGTGAAATCGCCGGCGGGTGTGGCATGGACGCGGCGCATCCGCTGATAATCACCGGGCACGTCCTCGATGACTTCTTCGGTGTAGCGGGTATCCAGCCCCATAAAGCCCCAGTCGAAGAGGTGTGCGCCCAAAAAGTTGGTCGCCTCCTGCTCCTGGAAGGCGCGAATGGCGTCTGCTCCCGGCAAACATTCGGCCGACGGGTACAAGAACATCTCAATCGGAACCCGGTCCGGCTCCTGAAAACTCCACGCGGTCAATAACTGTTGCTTTTGGGTCATTCGGTTCCTCGCTTTCTTTACGCGTCGCGCAGGAA
>PUMZ01000183.1 GCA_003551565.1 Candidatus Brocadiaceae bacterium
ATTCCAGTCGTGTCCGTATTTTTCGCCATCAACAATTATGTCCATACTCATAAATACGCTTTAACGACAGATGGACACAGATGTAAAAAACCTTCTTTTTAGTTCATTATCTGTGTTTATCTGTGTTCATCTGTGGTTCTTTTTCCCGGAATACGAGACGTGGTTCACTGAGGACTTACCTGCAGACCTGCATTTTAGCACAGAACAATGCGCCGGACAAATGCGGAGGGTTCCGGCGTCCGGTTCGACGGAAGAATTTGAACGAAAGCTCGTTTTACTGTAACATGTCAGGAAACAACAAGGGAGCAAAAAACTTATGAAAATCACGTTCCACGGCGCTGCACGGACCACGACCGGATCAATGCATCTTCTTTCTTTGAACGGGCACAAGGTGCTTCTGGACTGCGGGCTTTACCAGGGCCGGCGCAAGGAGGCCTTTGAACGCAACAGGAATCTGCCGTTCAACGGCGCCGAGATCGATGCCTGCGTTTTGAGCCATGCCCATATCGACCATAGCGGCAACCTGCCGAACCTTGTCAGGAGCGGATTTGACGGCCCCGTTTATTCAACGGGCGCCACCCAGGATCTGTGCGAAATCATGCTCATGGATTCGGCCTACCTGCAGGTGAAAGATGTTGAATACGTCAATAAAAAGCGAAAAAAACAGGGAAAAAATCCGTTTGAACCGCTTTACGTCGCAGAAGATGTGCAGAAAACACTGAAACTTTTCAGCGCCGTCCCGTATGAAAACCCGATCGAGGTTGTACCGGGACTGAAAGTGACATTTCACGATGCCGGACATATCCTCGGCGCAGCGACTGTCGAACTGGAGTTCGGCGACGGACGTGACCCTCAGCGCATGCTGTATACGGGCGATCTCGGCCGGGAAAACATGCCGATACTCAAAGATCCCGTCATCGTGCGGGGAGTCCAGTATCTGCTGACCGAAAGCACCTACGGCGACAGGCTGCATCCGCCGGAGGAAGATGTCCGGCGCCGGCTCGAGAGCCTCTGCCACCGGATCAGAGAGCGCCAGAGCCGCCTGTTGATCCCGGCATTCAGCGTCGGCCGAACCCAGCAGTTGCTGTACTATCTCCATGAACTGTACTCAGAGGGACATCTGGGCGATATCCCGGTTTACGTCGATAGCCCGCTCTCGACCAAAGCCACACGGGTTTATGAAAACCACAACGAATGCTACGATCGTGACATGCTATTGTATCTTCGGGAAAACAACAATCCGTTCACACTCAAAAGTGTCAGGTACGTGACCGAGACGGCGGACTCAAAGGCACTGAACGATGCGAGCGGCCCGGTGATCATTATCTCGGCGTCCGGCATGTGCGAGGGCGGACGAATACTGCACCACCTGAAAAACAGCGCAGGGAATCCCGAAAACATCATATTGATCGTTGGATACCAGGCGGAGCATACGCTCGGGCGCAGGATCGTGCATAATGAGAGTCCCATAAAGATATTTGGTGAAAAATACGAGCTGAAGGCCGAGGTGCAGAGCATCCAGGCGCTGAGCGCCCATGCGGACAAAAATGAATTGCTGGACTATTTTCGTCGGATGGGGCCGGACGTGCAATGCGCTTTTGTCGTGCATGGCGAGCCCGACCAGCAGGAACCGCTTGCGTCCGCACTCCGGGCGCAGGGAGCAAAAAAAGTGCTGATCCCCGAACGGGGGCAGTCCTTTGAGCTTTAGTCCGCGTTTTATCAACCAAAAGACAAAATCTGAAACCCTGAAGAAAGCGACCCATCCCACTGTTGTTAAATCCTTTATATTAATCCCTGTCTTTGGTTTATGAAATATGCGGGCCAAGCTGCATGTGAGCAAAGGAAATGAGCCATCTTGCTCATGCGGGTCCAATCCAATGGTTGGGTTGGAGAATTGTTGTGCGACAGGTTCAAAATCCACGGCCTTCACCTTTCCCACAGGGCCGCATTTCAGGATCAAAGGGGCACAAACGACCTCGTTGCCGGACGTTGCTCCATGTTTTGGATTTATGTGGAACTTGAGGGTTTGAATTTGTCACGTGTCTTGCCCGCTCATGTGCCGGCCGGCAGGCAGGAGAGCGATAACATTCCCGTTACGGTACTGATGCGTGCCCGTGTTCGGCCAGCGTCTCCGCAGCAAGGGCGGCATTCTCTTCCACCATATCGTCGCGATCTCCCCGATGCATGCCGACATTGACGACATCGGAGGGTTTTATGGACGAGAAAGCGTGCTGGAACGCCATGCGTGGATCGATGCGCCCTGCGCCCATGATCTTGTATGCTATGCACGGTTTGCGCAGGCCCCGGATGGTTTCGACCGCCTCGGCCATATCGTGCAGCCGGAACCGCTCGCCTTTGTCCTCATGGAGGCTGCCGCAGTTGAAGAAGCAGACTGCGTGGAAGTCGACGATGTCCAGGCCGTCAATCCACCGGTGCGTGCGCGGATCGTGTCCGGCGGCCCCTGCCGGCAACCCGAAGGAACGGGCATGCTCGCACAACCTCTGCAGCAGCGCCGCATCCCCGCGGCTGCAGGCATTGTCGACAAGCATCCCATGGAAGTAAAGCGCTTTGCATCCCATTGCCACGACGTCATCGATGGCGCGCAGCATGGCTGAACCTCCGTCCTCGGTCCGGCCGTTGACCTGCGCGATCCACTGGAGGGAGCCGCCGGCGGAAAGGTATTCCCTGACGGCGCGAACCACATGGGCGCTCTCGTTGTTTGTCACCATCGTATTGATGCCGGCCGCACCGGCGCGCTTCCAGGTTTCGATGATCCTGTCCGGTGTGTAATACTCCAGCATCTCCCTGTCGCGAAGGGCGTTCTGGTGGCTGAATCCGCCGAAAGGATTCGCACCAATCACCAGGCGCGTTACTTTCAGTCCGCAAAAATCGACTGCCGGCAGAATGGACATTTTTTTCAACCTCGTTTGTGGAAGGTGCAGCCCAAATTGTGTCATCCGGCATGCCGGCAAAAATGTGGAGAAAAACCTCCCTTTTCCTTTTCCACCGGAGCCACATTATATGATCAAAATGACACACAAAATGAAAGACAAAAAAACGGTTGAAGGCGCGTTCTGTTAACGGAACAGCGGTTCATATCCCTGAATGATGCGGTGCCTGCTGCCTTTGCCTGTCCTATCGATTATAATCCCGGGGCGCATAAAAAGCAAACCTCTCCGGCATTTGCAGAGGGAAGGCGGAAGCTGTATACTGTCAACCCGCATGCACAAGTGACAATAGCGATGGAGAATTGGACGATGCCTCAAAAGCAAAGAATACGGATTGCAGACGGATACGAAGCCGACCTCATGACCCTGGAGACACTGATTATCGGATCGGGGGCGGCGGCACTGAACTGTGCTGAGCATCTGCACGAGCTGGGCGCGGGAGACTACGCCATCGTCACCGACAGGCTCGGCGCCGGCACATCGAACAACTCAGGGTCCGACAAGCAGACGTATTATAAGCTCGGGATCTTCGGGGACGTGCCGGACAGCCCGATCGAGTTTGCCCACAGCCTCTTCGACGGCGGCATGATGCATGGCGATCTTGCCTATATCGAGGCACTCGGGAGCGCGCCGGAGTTTTTTCACCTCGTGCGCAACGGCGTGAAGTTTCCTTACAACCGTTATGGAGCATTTGTGGGCTATAAGACGGATCATGACCCGCGCCAGAGAGCGACAAGCGCCGGCCCGCGCACGTCCATGCAGATGTTCAGCAGATCCCTGAAGCAGGTCCGGCGCAACGGCGCCGCCATTTTCGACCGCCATGAAGTCATCGCGTTGCTGACATCGGGGGAGGGGGATGAGAAGCGGGTGCGGGGAGCCCTGGCGTTGAAAAACGGAGATCCGTCGCCTCCGGAAGAACGACTGGTCGTATTCAACTGTGAAAACATTGTCATGGCGACCGGCGGGCCGGGCGAGATGTACGCTACCAGCGTTTATCCGCGGGGACAGATTGGAAGCCACGGTCTGGCACTGGAGATCGGTGCGATCGCCAACAACCTCGGCGAGTCCCAATACGGTCTTGCCAGCACCAGTTTCCGATGGAACCTCAGCGGAACCTACCAGCAGGTGATCCCATGCTATTATTCGACCGACCCCGATGGGGGGGATGTCCGTTATTTTCTCAACGATTACTTCCACGATATGGGACGCCTTGCGTCGAATATTTTTCTCAAAGGCTACCAGTGGCCGTTCGACGCTTCCAGGTTGCAGGATATGGGCTCGAGTGTCATCGATTACGCCGTGTTTAACGAAACGGACTCCGGCCGGCTGGTCTGGATGGATTTCAGGCGCAACCCGCAGCATGATAAAGGCATGGAACCGTTCAGCCTGGACCTGCTATCCAAAGAAGCGGCCGATTACCTGGGGAAAAGCGGTGCATCCCAGGACACTCCTATCGAACGGTTGAGGCATATGAATGCGCCGGCAATCGATATCTACCGCGACAACGGCATCGATCTCGCATCAGAGCCGATTCCCGTGGCCGTCTGCGCTCAGCACAGCAACGGGGGACTGCGGGGCGATATCTGGTGGGAATCCAACATCAAACACCTGTTTCCGATCGGGGAGGTCAACGGTTCGCATGGCGTCAGGCCCGGCGGAAGCGCGCTCAACAGCGGTCAGGTCGGCGGACTGCGCGCGGCGCAGTACATCGCCAGTGTCTACAACGGGGCGCCGCCCGGCAAGGACGAATTCCTGTCCTTGTGCCGGCCGGAGTTGGAGCGCCGTGTGAAGGATATCCAGCGGCACCAAAATGCCGGGGGGGCGGCCCGCACAAACCGGAGCGTCCGCACGGATATCCAGTCGAGAATGACAAGGCACGGCGCTTTCTTGCGATCCGGCCGCAATATCGGGAAGGCGCTGAATGAAGCGAAAATGCTGTACCGCGCTCTACAGAAAGACGGTATCCGTGCGGATGAGGACGGCGGAGTTGCGACGGCATTTCAAAACGAGCACCTGTGCCTGACCCATATTGCCTTTTTGGAGACGATCCAGACCTACATTGCCGCCGGGGGCGGCAGCCGCGGCGCGTATGTGATTGAAGATCCGCAGGGCCGGCTCGAGGTGGAGACGAAAAAAGGCAAAGAACTCCCGCACCGGCCGGAAAACGAGGCAATGAAAGAGGAAATACTCGAGACACAGCGCGATGGGAACGGGGCGCAGTTCCGGGTCGAAGCGGTGCACAGGCGTCCGTTGCCGGAGGATGATTCGTGGTATGAAACGGTATGGCGGCGGTGGCGTGAGGGAGATATCTTCGACTGAGTGAGAAAACAGAACATGCGGGTTAACCGGAACGGGGGAGGGAAAGATGGGTTTCCTGGGACGTTTCCCTGGAAAGGGGGAGAAGAAGACCTTCAAAATGCAGGGGGGCAGACGGTGGTCATCCTCGGCAGGTGCGAAGGCGACCCGGAAGAGGAATGAGTCAGAGTCGTCAACACCCCCTGGAATGGGATGCAACGAAGGGCCCATCTTGTGATTGGCAAGGTGGGAAAAGTACGGAAGCAGCTGATTCCAACAGCGGTTCGCTCAGCGGCGGGGCGGGGGCGCGCCGCTATGCGCTGCTGTCGGGCGCATCGGCGGCAGAAGGGACCGGTTTTTCCCATGCCGCGAAGGTCTCCACGATCTCCTCCACGTCCGGATAGCGCTCCTCCGGGTTTTTGTGCAGGCACCGCTCGATGGCGCCCGCCATTAACGGGTTTTGGTCAACATGGCGTTGTGCCGGCCGGGGCGGCGGGGCCTCCAGCTGTTGTTGCATGATGTTTTTCTGCCGTTTCTTGCGTGCGTTTTCGCTGTTCCCGGGGATTTTTGCGGTATAGGGCAGGGATTCTGTGAGCATTTCATACATTACGATGCCCAGGGAGTAGATGTCCGTCCGGCAGGACAGCGGCTCGCCCGCTACCTGCTCGGGCGCCATATAGGCCGGAGTGCCGCCTTTTTCTTCAAACGCAATGTTGGCG
>PUMZ01000009.1 GCA_003551565.1 Candidatus Brocadiaceae bacterium
AGGGGCGTGGCCGAAAAGGTGCAAAATGAGAAATATAGTAACACAAGATGCCTTTCATAGTATAGCACGCATCCCTGCGTGCGCCCTGGACAGGCAAGATGCCTGTCATACATTCCGCCTGTACCTTTCCGGCCACGCTTCTAGAGATGAGGCATAACCCTATCTGGAACAAGAAAATGTCCATCAAGCACTGCGTTATCACGAACTTTTCACGCGTTTTCAGTGGTGCATTTGTTAGAATATACATTTGTTTGAAAGATCAAAATAGAATATCATAGTGACAGTGGCCAACGTGGTTCGCTGAATAGTTACAATTATTGTGCGACAGGCTCTGCATGGAGCGAAATGAGGATTTTAATGTCAGGAGGTTGTTATGTTACCCGTAATGACGAAACGGATATTTTCATCTGGTGTGCAATGGATGTTTCTGCCTGTTCTTGTTGTTGCCTTTTGCATTAACCGAGCTGATGCGGGCGAGGAGGTGAGTGTTGCAAGCGGCGGCGAGGCCGGACTGCCGGTGGTGGTGGCAGAGGATGCCGATGCAGAGTTCCGGGAGGAGGTGGAGTTATGGCTGGATGTGGTCGAACGCATGACAGGTGCTGAATTCGACATAATGGTGGGTTCAGGGGATGCGGGCATTGTGATCGGTGTGCCGGGAGAGTTCTCCGATCTGCCTTTCAACCCGGGTTTTGAGGACGGCGCGTTCTCTCGTGATGACTACGTGCTGCGCTCTGCGGGAGAGGGTGTTTATATCCTTGGCGCCACGCCCTTGGCGGCCCAGTTCGGCATGTGGGATCTGCTTTACCGGGCGGGCTATCGCTATTTCTTTCCGCATGAGGATTGGGAGATCGTGCCGGATATGCCGGAATGGAGTGTTGCTCTTGACGTGCGGGAGAGCCCCGATTACTACGTCCGGCGCGGGCCGCGCGGCGCGAGCCGAATGCGTCGCCAGCCCTGGGCGCTGGAGGGATGGCGCCGCTGGCAGGTGCGCAACCGGACAGCTTCCAGTTTCAGCCTGAGCACGGGACACGTATATAATCGCGTCATCAGGGCCAACCAGGATGCGTTCGACGAGAACCCCGAGTACTGGGGGCTGGTCGATGGGGATCGCACCAGCCGTGCTCAGCCCAACGTTGCGCATCCGGACGTGCAGCAGATATTTATTGATTACGCTCTGAACACGCTTCGTAACGACCCTGGCCGGGATTCGGTTTCCATGGAACCGCGCGATGGCAATCCGTGGTCGGAAAGCGAAGAGAGCCGCGGGGTCGGGCGACCGAGCGAACAGGCGGTTTTCATTGCCAATAAGGTGGCCGAAGCCGTGGTGGAGGAGTTCGGCGAGGTTAAATATGTCGGTATGTATGGTTACAGCCATCATTCCCCGCCACCTCGAATGGACGTTCACCCTAACGTTATCGTGAGTCTGGCCACAGGATTCATCAGAGGCGGTTACACCTTCGACAGGATGCTGGAGGGCTGGGGGGAAAGAGCGCAGAAGCTCGGGATCAGGGATTTTTATACCAAAACGGTATTCCAGACTCGAAGCAATTTTCTGCCGGGCGGCAGCAGGGCGTCCAACACGGAATATATGCGCAACCGGCTGCCGGAGTATTATGCAGCGGGGGCGCGTTTTATGAACTCTTCCTCGGACAATACCTGGGGCGGCAACGGGCTGGGGTATTACCTTTCCTCGCGCATTCTCTGGGATATCGGCGAGGCCGACAGAATGGATGAGATCATCGACGATTTTCTTGAGAAATGCTTTGGCCCGTCCAAAGAGCCGATGCGTGAGTTTTATAACCTCATCGACGGCTCGGCGAAGGATCCTTACGTGCCCTACAGATCGCGCCCCCGCAACGACGACATGGTCCACCGTATGTACCGGTCTCTGGCAGAAGCGCGCACGGAGGCTGAGGGGCTTGACGATGTCCTGGCGCGGATTGACGGCCTTGTTCTTTATACGCGGTTTTTCGACCTCTATCGCGTGATGGGGGGCGCCGGCGGAGAGGCCCGGCAGGAGGCGCTTGATGAACTGGCATCATTTATCTGGCGCATACGGGAGCGCGTGATGGCTCCGAATTCCAACATGTTGAGTCATCTTAACCGTTACTTCGTCAGCAGCGACGAAAATCTTTCCTGGCCCGAGGGGGCGGGCGGTAGCGGGTATCCTCCGGCCGACATTTACCGGGAACGGGAGGATGAGCCTTTCAGTGAAGAGGAAATACTCTCGATTCTTGAAGACGGCATGGAGCGGCATAAGATTGTCGAGCTGGATTTCGAGCCCGTGGACTATGAGGGCCACCGGCCGGTGCCTGCGGGACTGGATTCGGACGCGCCGCGCGGCAAGCCGCTCGATACCCATTTTCCGATGGGTAATCGCGGGGCTCCCCGGGTGTATGTACACACCCGGGACGGTAAACTTCCCACTCTTTATTTCTCATCGGGTCATATCTATGACAACCGCGGCCCGCTGGTTGTTACGCTGTATGACGGGCAAGACAACGAGATAGATGTGGCGGAAATACCCCCGGGCGAGACGAGGCGCTCGCGCGAGGACTGGCGCAACCGCAAGGATACACACCGTGTGTATTGGGAACCCGGAGAGCCGGGGCTCTACCGTCTGGATTTTTTCAGCACCGGTCAGGGGTTTTTCTGGGACTATGAGCCCAGGGGCGGCTCGTCAGTCACGGTGCGGGCGGACGCGAAATACGCGTTAGCCAGAAACCGGCTTCGCCGCCATTATTTTTACGTTCCAGTTGGAACACGCGAGATTGTTCTTTACGGGGGGCTTCGCGAGCGTTTTGGCCGCTGGTATCCTGCCGGCGATGAGACGATCGATTGGGACGATATACGACGTGAACAGAATTTCTCTGTGATTTCGGTTCCCGAGGGACGCGACGGGAAAATATGGGCATTCGGCACCCGGCATGATTTCTCGGAACTGCGTTTTTTGAACATTCCGGGCTACCTTGCCTACCATCCGTCCGAGCTTTTGTTGCCCGGAGAATATGCGGAGGAACTGGACGAAAGAGGCGAACAAGCACAATTCTAAACTGGAGAGAAAGCCATGTATGTCAAAAATCTTTTACTGAGGATATGTTGTCTTGCTGTGACCGTTTTGCCCGTGACCACTATCAGTGCATGGGCTGGAGTGACCCTTGTGGAAGACGGACAGGCCCGTTCTGTCATTGTTCTGCCTGAGGGTTACGGGGCTCAGGAACGCCTGGCGGCGACAGAATTATCCGAGCACATTGCGCTTATCAGCGGCGTGGAACTCGATATTATCGCCGGTGAAGATGTGCCGGACGGCAAGGTGCCTGTTTATATAGGCGACCCGAGCGAAGAGATGGCCGATGCCATAAGAGAGGCCGATGCCGGTGAACTGCGTCCGATGGGGCTGGATGCCGGTTCTTTTGCGCTGTGGGGGGAGGATGATGGTATTCACGCGGCGGGGCTGACTCCGGAAGGGACGCAGAACGCCGTTTACGAACTGCTCGAACAGCAGGGTGTTCGCTGGTACATGCCCGGGGAACTCGGAAGGGTTATCCCACAGTCCATGACTGTCAGGGTTGAGAGACAGCGTACGGTGCAGGCGCCTTCATTTGCTTATCGTCGGCTGCAGAATGTCGGTCGGGGCCATACCATCTGGGGCGACAGGGTCCGTCAGGGCGGAGAAAGTCGCAGTACGGGCGGTCATAACCTGCCGGGCGGCGTGCCGCGGGGCACGGAAGGGCGTCAGGCCTGCTTATCCGGGGTTTATGCTCCCGGTGGTGTGGAGGCCGTGGTGGAGCATATAAGGAGCAGATACGAGCCGGCCGATGAAGAATTTCATATCGGTATGGGGCCGAGGGACGGGCACGGCTATTGTGAATGCGAGGGCTGCGTTGAACTCGACGGTGACGTGCACGATCCCTGGCACGGCGACACTTCGGTCACCGGGCGCTATATCTGGTTTTTCAACCGGGTGCTGGAAGAGTTGGAAGACGATTACCCAAATCTGCATATTGCCTGGTATGTTTACGCACGCCATCGCATGCCGCCGCCCGAGGGGATTGAGCCGAACCCGCGCATCGTCCATGTTTTTGCTCCTATTATGCTGGACCGGATACGCGGCATGGACAACCCCATGAGCCCCGACCGTCATGGGTTGAGGTGGGTCATTGACAGGTGGAGCGAATACGAACCGAATTACATGTATTATCGGGGCTATTACTACAATCTCGCCAGCCCGCAGTTTCCGTTCAGTCAGTTCGACCGTATTCGTACTGAGACACCGGCTTTTTATGAACGAAATTTTGCGGCCATGCGCGTCGAGACACGCCCGTCCTGGAGCGTGCATACTCCTTCCCTGTACCTGGCTATGCGCATGATGTGGGATGTGAATACCGATGTTGATGCACTTCTGGAGGAGTTCTACGAGAAGTTCTACGGCCCGGCCCGCGAGCCGATGCAGAGCTATCACGAACGGCTCGAAGCGGCGTTCCGCGATACTCCGTATTTCACCGGCAGCGCCTATTCCAAGGTTTCGATCTTCCTCGGGCATCCGCGGCGTGACGAACTGCGGGCGCTTCTGGATGAGGCGGCGGAGAAAGCGGAGGAATATGAAGATTCTGTCTATGCTGAACGCGTGGCCGCCATACGCATCGGTTGGGATCGTTTCGATGCGTTTCTGGACATGATGGAGGCGCGGAGAGAATTTGATTTCGCGTCTGCCCTTGCCAGTTTTAATGAGGTGAACCGTCTGGGTGAGAAGATGGGTGATTACGTGCTTGAAGAGGAGGATGTTCGCCGGACCACCCGATCTCGGTCCATTCCTAAGCTTCTTGAGGCCAGAGAGGCGGCAGGCGGTTTTAACAACAGGTTTTTCCGTCACGCCGTGGAGACCGGTTACGAACGTACCGTTGAGAAAGGTCAACTGGTTGCCGGATTGCCGGACGAATGGGATTTTCTGCTCGATCCTGTCCGTATCGGAGAAATAGCGGGGTACTATCGTAAGGGAGAAATCGGGGGCAACTGGCAGCGCAAGAAGACCACATCCGCCACATGGTCCGATCAGGGGTTGCATTATGAGAAAGGCCCCGCCTGGTATCGTACCGAAATTGTCATTCCCGAAGAATTCCAGGGGCGCCCGATCTACCTCTGGTTCGGTGGTGTTCATGAGCAAGCTTGGGTCTGGGTCAATGAAAAATACCTGGGCAGCAGCGACAAACCGGAACACGGCCTGCCCGGTATGCCCGGTAGTTTTCGGGCCTTTGATATGGATGCCTCTAATGCCGTAACTTTTGGGAGTGAAGTGCCGAATACGGTGGCGGTAAAAATAAGCCATGAAAGTACCAGGCTCGGAGAACTCGGGCTCAGGGGGATATTCGCACCGGTTATGTTCTGGACGCCCGATGATCCGGAGTGGAAGCCGTGGGAGTGATACTTTGTAGTTAATCAGTGAATGAGTTTTCGTCTTTATATCCGGACTATCTTTTGTATACGACTAACATTAATTTTCATTAGAAAAATAAGCCAGTGGTACTTAAATACAAATCTGATTTTGAACGGGCTATAAAATATTGGGAGGCGTTATGGCATCATCTGGTTTTGGGCCGTCCCTGCACCGCTGTATCTGTGCCTATAGTGGTTCATCTGCTGCGTTGCCGTTCGGCGCCGACCAGTCAAGGTCTGGCTTCTCACTGCAACTTGCATCTGAACCACCGGCGCTCCGGCTGAATCCATAAAAACAAGTGGAATGAACCACTAGCAGCCCGGCCGAAAAGCGCACAATAGCAATACGCAACGATCTACCGCGCCCTTTCAGGGCGCAAAATACGTATGAATCATCACCTCGGGTTGAAACCCGAGGCTACCGTACTTTGCCCCGTCC
>PUMZ01000141.1 GCA_003551565.1 Candidatus Brocadiaceae bacterium
CGGCGGGATGTCGGCGGCCATAAGCCTCAGGACGGCCGGTTTTGAAGTGGATCTGTACGAAAAAAACCCCCACCTGGGGGGGAAGCTGAACGTGCTGAAAACCGGTGGATTCTCGTTCGATCTCGGCCCCTCCATACTGACTTTTCCCCATATTTTTGAGCAGATTTTCGCCGGTGCCGGCAGGGAAATGGACGATTACGTGCAGATCGTTGAGCCGCCGGTGCACTGGCGGTGTTTTTTCGAAGACGATGACCGCATAGACCTTCTGAAGGACATCGACGCGATGCCCGCCGCCAACCCTTCCCTCGGCGAAGATGACATGGAAGAACTGAAACGGTTCCTCCGTTATTCCGGCAAATTATACCATAATGTCAAAGCCGGGTATTTCGATAAAGGCGTGGATACGCTGGGCGAGGCCCTTAGAACCCATGGACTGTTCAAGAGCCTGACCGGTTTTGACATTTTCTCTACCATGCACAAGGGGGTCAGCAGCCGCCTTAAAAACCGGCATCTGGGCCATGTTATGGACTTTTTCGTCAAATACGTGGGCTCCTCGCCCTACGATGCACCGGCTGTGCTGAATATGATCCCCTACGCACAGTTCAAGTTCGGGCTCTGGTACGTCAGGGGAGGGATGTATAACCTGGCAACCGGGCTGCAGCGTCTTATGGAAGAAATCGGTGTCGCTGTTCACCTCAACAGTGAAATCAAAGAGCTGAGAAAAGAAGGGGGAAAAATTACAGCAGCCCGCACGCAGACGGGGGATATTGCGGAAGGCGATATATTCGTCAGCAACATGGAAATCATCCCCGCCTACCGCGACCTGACCGGAGAAGATGCGGACTTTATGGCCCGGTACGAAAAGTTCGAGCCGGCCTGCTCCGGCCTGGTTATTCACCTTGGCGTGAATAAAATATACGAGCAGCTCGCCCACCATAACTTCTTTTTTTCAGGCGATCCGGAAAAACATTTTGACGATGTGTTTGGAAAACACCGGCTGCCGGAAGATCCGACCATTTACCTGGTCGCACCCGGCCGCACCGACCCGGCGGTTGCCCCGGATGGATATGACAATATAAAAATACTGCCCCATATCCCCTGCATCCAGGAGACCCCGTTCACCCGTGAAGAGTATTCCCGGCTTCGCGGCAGGGTGATGGAGAAGCTCGAACGGATGGGGCTGGACGGGCTTCGGAAAAACACGGTGACGGAAGATATCTGGACACCCGAAGATATCAGGGACAGGTACCTTTCGAACCGCGGTGCAATTTACGGAGTGCTTTCGGATAAAAAGAAAAACCTCGGATTCAAGGCCCCGAAGAAGAGCCGCAGATACGAAAACCTTTATTTCACAGGCGGCAGCATAAACCCCGGCGGCGGTATGCCGATGGTGACCCTTTGCGGTATTCAAGTCGCAAACCGAATCACAGAAGACAATGCTTAACGAACTCCTCAAGGAACAGAAACGGTATTTCAGATCGAACCGGACCCTGGATATCGATTTCAGGATCGGGCAGCTTGCCGTGCTCAAACACCTTGTTCTGGAATATGAAGACCGGATCATCGAAGCCGTAAAAAATGATATCGGCAGGCCGGAGACCGAGATCTATACGAGCGAAATCCTTACGGTCGTCTCGGAACTCCACCTGATGATGCGGAATCTGAGGAAATGGGCCCGGCCCGAACGGGTCAAAACGCCGCTCCTGCTGCGCCCGGGCAGAAGCAGCGTCCGGTACGAACCCTTCGGGTCCGTTCTGATCATGGCGCCCTGGAATTACCCTTTCCAACTGCTGATGGCCCCGCTTGCCGGCGCTGTCTCGGCCGGAAACTGCGCGGTTGTAAAACCTTCCGAAGTGGCGGGAAATACTGCGGAAGTCATCAACCAAATGATCGGGGAAGGGTTCGAAAGCCGCTATATATGTCCCGTCCAGGGCGGGCCGGAGACGGCCCGGGAGCTTCTGAAACAGGACTTTGACAGCATTTTTTTCACCGGCAATTCCGAGATCGGACGTGCGGTCATGAAAGCGGCTGCAGAAAAAATGATACCGGTCACACTCGAACTCGGCGGCAAATGCCCGTGTATCGTGACCGAAAACGTCAGTATCAAAAAGGCGGCGAGGCGTATCACCTGGGGGAAATACTTCAACGCCGGCCAGACCTGCCTGGCGCCGGACTACGTGTGCGTGCACAGGTCAGTCCGGCAGGAGCTGATCGAAGAGATCGCAACATGTATTGAAGAATTTTACGGTCAGGAACCGGCCGGTAGCCCGGATTACGGCAGAATTATCAACGAAAAACATTTCGACAGAATAATGCATTTAGCGGAAAGCGCCGGTTTGACGTATAATAATGCCGACAGAAATGCGCTGTATATCCCGCCGGGGATTGTGCAGGACGCGGGGTGGGACGATGAAATAATGACAGCAGAGATATTCGGCCCGCTGCTGCCCGTGCTCGGATACTCCACGCTGGAGGAAGTTATCGGCATGCTGGACAAGCGGCCGAAACCCCTTGCTCTCTATCTCTTCTCATCAGACCGGAAGACGGTCCGGCGGGTGATGAAATCTACACGATCCGGGGGGGTGACGGTCAACGATGTGTTGATTCAGGCGGCGTCGGGCTATCTCCCGTTTGGCGGCGTCGGGTTAAGCGGTATGGGGCGCTACCGGGGGAAAAGCTCTTTTCTTGCGTTTTCCAACCCCCGCAGCGTCATGAAAAGAGGGTTGTGGCCGGACTGGAAATTCAGGTATCCCCCCTACCGGTATGAACTCGATAAGCTCAAGAAATTCCTAAGATATTTATCAGGGACGAAAGCATGAACAAACCCAGGATAGCTGTTGTAGGCGCCGGGCCGGGCGGTTTGACCGCCGGCATGATTCTTGCCCACAGAGGGGCTGAAGTGGAGATATTCGAGAAAGAGAATCAGCCGGGCGGCCGGAACAGAGCGCTCAGGCTCGGTCAGTTCAAATTCGATACCGGACCGACGTTTTTGATGATGAAATACCTGCTTGAGGAGATGTTCCAGGAGACCGGCCGACGGGCCTCCGATTACATCGAATTGATCAAGCTCGACCCCTACTACCGCCTGCAATTTCCTGACAGAAAGTTTTTTCCCACCGGCGACAGGGATGCCATGCGGGAACAGATTAAGGCGACCTTCCCCGGCAACGAAAAAGGGTTTGAAAAGTTCATGCTGAAGGAGGGGAAAAGGTTCCGCAAGCTCATACCCTGCCTCCAAAAACCCTATTCCAGTCTTGCGGCTTTTATGGATCCGATTTTTTTGAAGGCCGCCCCGCATCTCTCGCTCGGCAAAACGCTATACAACAACCTGGGAAGATATTATGACGCCGAACAACTCAAGCTTGCTTTTACTTTCCAGTCAAAATATCTCGGGATGTCGCCCTGGAAATGTCCCGGTCTCTTCACAATGCTTGCCTATATGGAATATGAATATGGCATATACCATGTAACGGGCGGGCTGAACATGATCTCGGAAGCGATGGCCGAGGTGGTCAACGAAGAAGGCGGCACCATCCATTATGGAACGGAAGTTCAGGAAGTGATCTCGGAAGGACGGGATGTCAGGGGTGTCCGGCTTGCAAGCGGGGAGGAAGTCGATGCCGATGAAGTGATTATTAACGCGGACTTCGGTTATGCAGCCACCAGCCTCCTGCCGCCCGGCAGCCTGAAGAAGTGGTCGGCGGAAAAGCTGGAAAAGAAACAATTCTCCTGCGGCACATTCATGCTCTACATGGGACTTGATAAGAGATACGATTCGCTGCAGCACCACAATATAATATTTGCCGACGATTACCGGCACAATGTGGAAACTATGTTCGAACAGCACAACATGACGGACGATTTCTCTTTCTACATCCAGAACCCTTCCGTGACCGATCCGACGCTCGCCCCCGCCGGCAAGTCAGCGCTCTATGTGCTGGTGCCGGTCCCCAACAACCGGAGCGGCATCGACTGGGAGAGGGAGGGGAAGCCTTTCAGGGAAAAGCTGGTGGACAAAATGACGGCCAAAACGGAAATGACCGACCTGCGCGAGCATATCGAGGTGGAAAAGATCATTACACCCTGCGAATGGGAAAAAGACTACAACGTCTATATCGCGGCCGAATTCAATCTCGCCCACAACACCGGCCAGATGCTTTACTTTCGTCCCCATAACAGGTTTGAGGAACTGAACCACCTCTATCTGACCGGCGGCGGAACCCATCCCGGCAGCGGACTGCCAACAATCTACGAGTCAGGGCGCATTTCGGCCAATCTGATATCCGGGGCGCACGGGCTGCGGTATACAAAGCCCTCCTTCGACCCGGAGAAGATCCTCCCCGATACATAACAGACGACCCGTTGCAAACCGGCGTATCGGCAGGGAGTCCGCAGTCAGCCGGCGGGTTCCACGCGGAACCTGGCGTCGAGTGCACAGACGCCCCGTCCCCTCTCAAAGACAAGAAGCGGATTGATATCGCATTCGGCCAGGTCGGGATAATCCGTCGCCAGTTGCGAGATGCGCAACAGGCAATCTTCCAATGCTTCCAGATCGCCCGGCTGTTCTCCTCTTGCCCCTTCCAGTATCGCTATCGTGCGGATATCTCTGACCATCTCGCGCGCGTCGGTGGCGGAGAGCGGCGCCACCCGGAAGGAAACGTCCTTAAGCAATTCGACATAAATTCCACCCAGACCGAACATTATCAGCGGTCCGAACTGCGGATCACGATTCATGCCGACGATCACTTCGGTGCCGCCTTTGACCATTTTCTGCACCAGCACGCCCTCGATCTCTGCATCCGGGTCATAGTTGCGGGCCGAATCCATAATCGCATTGAACGCCGCCCTCACCTCGTGTTCCGTACGCAGGCCCAGCCGCACTCCTCCGGCATCCGACTTGTGCAGTATGTCATGTGAGGCCAATTTCATGGCGACCGTCGAGCCTATTTCCGCCGCCGCGGCCACCGCTTCTTCTTCGGTTTCCGCCAGAACGCTAAGGGGCAGGGGGATGCCGCAGCCCCCGAGAATTCTGCGCGCCTGGCGTTCACCGAGCTCATCGAGCCCCCTGTCTTCGGCGTGTTGCAAGACGTTTCCGATCTGATCATGATCCAGATCGAAACGGGGAGCGGGTGCGGTCGTTTTTTCCTGCCAGCTCCGAACCCGGTACATGCCGTCGAGGGTGATGACGGCGCGTTCAGGATGGCTGTAATTCGGAACGCCTTTCTGTTCAAGTATGGCGGCTCCCCTGCCGGCCGAGTGGCTGCCCATAAAGGATGCCAGCACCGGTTTTTTCGTTGTCTGAGCCATTTCGCCGATGACCTGTGCTGTTTCTTCGACTTCCGTGGATGTCTGCGGGGTGATCAATACGACGATGCCGTCAACGTTTTCATCCCCAATCACGGCCTCCAGGGCGGCCCGGTAACGGTCCGCCCGCGCATCGCCTATAACATCAATGGGGTTGGAGATGTTTGCATCGGGGGGCAGTTTCTCCCTCAAGCAGGCGGTCGTTCCTTCCGAAAGGGGCGCCATCTTGAGGCTCAGCGACTCGATCGTATCGGTTGCCAGGATACCCGGACCGCCCGCATTGGTTACTATCACGGTGTTGGGTCCGGACGGCGGTCCCTGGCGGGAGAGGGCGAGGACATAGTCGAAAAACTCTGTTACGTTCCGGGCCCGGATCACGCCGGATTGTTTGAAAGCGGCTTCGTAGGCCGTATCCGAACCGGCAAGGCTTCCGGTATGGCTTGATGCGGCCCTTGCTCCGGCGTC
>PUMZ01000283.1 GCA_003551565.1 Candidatus Brocadiaceae bacterium
GATGTTCCGCGATACGCACGGCCTGCAGGACGTTATCGTAGGCCTCCTGTGCGTTCTCGGCGTAGAGCTGGACAAAGCCGCTGTCCCTTGACCACATGGAATCGCTGTGGTCGCAATGGATGTTGATCGGAGCGCTCAGAGCCCTGTTAACCAGCGGCATGACGATCGGGCACCGGTTGCTCGATGCCACATAGAGGATCTCCCACATGAACGCGAGGCCGGCCGAGGACGTCGCTGTGCAGCACCTCGCCCCGCTCAGTGAGGCCCCCACGACGGCGCTCATGGCGCTGTGTTCGCTCTCGACCTGGACGAATTCGGTGCCGACTTCTCCGTCGGCGACATACTGCGCAAACTGATGCATGAGTTCTGTCTGAGGGGTGATCGGGTATGCCGCCACCACGTCAGGGTCGATCTGTTTCAATGCATATGCGGCGGAATCGTTGCCGGTTTTAGCTGCTCTTTCGGCCATAACTGAGATATTCCTTTTAGTTAAGAGTTAATAGTTGAGAGTTGTAAGGACGTGGGATTAACAACCCCCGCCCCACCGCGGCCAACAACGGATAACTTCTGTCTCAAGCGCCCACACCGTGCCATGAGAACGGGTGAAAACTCAACCCGCACACGCAACAAGATCACGGTCCGGAATCGGAAAACAACCATGCACCTGCTCGGCGGTTTTACCCCTCGCGGGCTTCCATCTCCGGGGCTGCTGCCCTTGCCGTTATGCCGCCGTTGGCGGTTCACGGCGTTTCCTGCGCCTCTGCGACGGGGCTTTCAGCCGTTCGCCGTTAATTCCGCTCCAACGCCCTAAGTGCGTGTCCGGGGTTGCTCAGCTTCACGTTCGGCGTCGGTGACATCGCTGTCGAGTTTCATCTCTATACAATCCACCGGGCATTCAACGGCACATATCCCGCACCCTTTACAGTACTGGTAATCCGTTCCCGTCTTTTTTCCGTCCTCGGCGGCAATAGCGCTGTCAGGACAGTATGCCCAGCAGATCATGCAATCGGTGCACTTTTCAAAATCCGTCAGCGGCGCATACGTTCGCCATGAGCCGGTATTCAGTTTGGACGCTGAACCGGCCTCGGTGGCGGTGCCGGGCAGCATTTCACTTTTTGTCATCAGTTTCTTGCTCATTCGCTTTTAATCTCCTCGCTGGCTCTTTTAACAGCGGTGATATTGCCCTTCAGCATCCCTTCGCTCAGCTTGGCCCCGAACTTCTTGTGAATATTCTCCTCGATTTTCTTGACTTCGGCGGCTCCGGTGACCGATAGCAGAGCGCCGATCATAACGGTATTCGGGATCGGACGTCCGATCTCTTCCAGTGCGATGCCGGTGGCATCGATGGTGTAGATGGTTCGGCCCTTTATCCCGAGCTGGTCCCTTATTTCTCCGGGCGATCTTTTGGTATTAACCACCAGGATGCCGTCTTCGGTCAGTCCCTCCTCCACATCCTCACTGGCGAGCAGAGTTTCGTCCAGCACCACAATCGCGTTGGGGAAATAGATCGCATCGTGGACCCTTATCGGTTCATCACTGATACGGGTGTAGGCCTTGATGGGCGCCCCTTCGCGTTCGGCGCCGTATTCGGGTGCGGCCTGGGCGTTTTTCCCTGCGGCTACGGCCACTTCGGCCACCATGCCGGCGGCGGTTTTTGCCCCCTGGCCGCCACGTCCGTGCCATCTTATCTGTATCGCATCATTACCTGACATGTTAGAAATCTCCTCACCTGGTGAAACGGTTGCTGCATCGAAAATGAACCCTATTGTCCCAAATATCACGGCACCTGTCAAACGAGTGAGCCCTCCTGACGGGGACGGCCGGAAAGAGGCCGCCGACCCCGCCCCCAGGCGGTGCTTTGCCCGCAGCTGGGCTTTCCCGGTCATACCCTTTTTGCGGCGTTGATACCCGCCAGGCGCCCGAAGACCATCAAATTGCCGACTGATCCGCCGCCCTGATAGTAAAATCCCAGCGCCTGGTGGGCGTTATTGCCGGCGGCATAGAGTCCCGGTATCGGTTTGCCGCTTGCTGCGTTCAATACCTGAGCTTTACCGTTGATCTCCAATCCACCCATTGTGTCCAGTACCCTGGGATAGATCCTGATCGAATAGAACGGCGGCCCTTCCAGGGGCTCGGGTTCCTCCCCCCGGGATCCTTTGGAAACCCCCCTCAGGAAATCCGGGTCCCGGCCTTCCTTGATGTTCCGGTTATAGCGATCCACGGTTTCGCTTAGCCGGCTCGGGTCGATACCGCTCCGGTCGGCCAGTTCCTTGATATCATCGCCCTTGATGACCGCCTCCTGCCTCGAAAGTCCCGTCTGGTCAGCGCCTTCGGAGTCGATGACAACAAAAGCGGGCAGGTAGCGGTATTCATCGCGTGCGCCGTCAAATCCGTAGAATCCCGTGCCGACCGTCGGATAATCCTCGGATTCGTTGATGAAGCGGCGCCCCAGCCGGTCAACGAGGATGGCATGGGGGTGGGAGTAAGGCGCGCGGAAGGCCCTGCCGTCTTCCAGCTGTCCCTCGAATTCGGGGGCGTATTCTTTCATATTGCCGAGCATTGCGCCGGCGCCCATACCCATGAGCAAGCCGTCACCTTGTCCGCCGGTTGAAACCACGCTCGGGACAGGAACGATTCGGAAGAAACTCCGTTTCATCTCTTCATTGCGGCTGAATCCGCCCGCGCAGAGGATCACGGCCCGGCCGGCGCCGATGTTCAAGTTTTCTCCGTTTGCGCCCTCGGCACGGACACCGACGACCCCGCCGTTCGGGTCGGTATATAAATGCCGGGCGCGGGTCCGGGTCATGACACGCCCCCCCCGTGCTTCCAGGGATTCATGCAACCTCCGGAAGTAATCCCGGCAACTGAACCGGACCAAACGGCTGTTCTTTGCGCCGGGATACGACGGTTGAAAATCGTCCCAGACCCCAAATCCCGGCTGCAGGCCCGTTTCATCGAGTAGCTCGGAAAGCGTTTCGTAAGAATTTTCTACAAAAGCGCGAACCACCTCTTCCCGGGCCTGCCCCCGGGTTGTTTTCCACAGATACTCGAATCCCTCCTCAACGGAATCGTTGTAGCCGTTCGCCTCCTGGACGGGATTGTGCGGCAGCCAGGCCGCACCGGCATACATGGTAATGCCCCCGCCCCTATCGCTCTCCTCCAGCACAAGCACTTCGGCATCATGCTTGCAAGCGGTGACCGCAGCGGTCGCACCGGCTCCTCCAAACCCCACGATAAGCACCTCCGTGACGACATCCCATCTGGCCGGTGCTTCTTGCGCTCCCGCTTCAGGATGCAACCTCAATAAACCGCTCCCCGCTAACCATCCGGCGCCGCCCATTTTCAAGAAATGACGTCTTTGCATTTTCCTCACCCCTTTTTCACCTTCCCCTGTATTATGGGCGAATCTCCGGCATCTTTCAAAGCCGCCACCCGGCAGAGAACGCCGGGAGAATCGCAACCTGTTTTGGGAAGTGTTTACATTTCCCCTTTCACTGTAAAAATCCGATATGCCGGAGAGAATCCCAAAAGTTTCACAGAGCGCCCTTTTTACAACTCTCTGCTTTACAGTGCATTATATTCGTTCTATCCGGACACTATTGTAACCCCGACCCGGGAAAACTGCAAGGCAAAGGAGAAAAACAGGATTTGCAGAGCATGACGGCGTTCTGTATAATGGAGCGTCCGGCACGAGAGTTGTTTTTTTCGGTCTTTTTCCGGGAGGATATTGTTTTGGAGATACGGATATCGGATAACAAGCAGGATATGGGCGCGGCCGCGGCGGAGCACGCCGCCAGCGGCCTGCGTGAGAGCCTGTCCGTGCGGGGAGAAGCCAACCTTGTTGTGGCGACGGGAATGAGCCAGTTCGAGATGCTGCAACACCTTGTAGCGGCGCACGGAGTGGATTGGCGGAAGGTCAATATCTTTCATCTGGATGAATATATCGGGCTGGATGATTCTCACCCGGCCAGTTTTTGCAGGTACCTCAAGGAACGTTTCGAGAGCAAATTGCCGCACCCGCCCGCGAGTTTCAACTATATTGACGGGACCGCGTCCGACCCGCAGGAGGAGTGCCGGCGTGTGGGGGGGCTGATCTCCAGGCATCCCATCGACGTCGCCTGCATCGGGGTCGGCGAAAACGGTCACCTTGCTTTTAACGATCCGCCGGCCGATTTCGGGACGGACGATCCGTTTATAATTGTCACACTTGATGAGGCATGCCGCAGGCAGCAATATGGCGAAGGTTGGTTCGACGCGATCGATGATGTCCCCTCCCGGGCGATCTCCATGAGCATCAACCAGATCATGAAAAGCGCGAAGCTCGTCGTAACGTGTCCGGACAGGCGCAAGGCGGAGGCGGTAAAAAATGCCGTGAAGGGCGAGGTTAGCGTTATGTGCCCGGCGTCCAAACTGCAGGAGCATCCGGATTGCCACCTGTTTCTCGATAAGAGTTCGGCCGTCCTCTTATAAGCGGGCGGTTCTCCGTTGCGCTTGTGTTTTTGGTTTTGATGCGGTAAGATCGAAAGGGAAAGGGGGGAAGGCGTAATGAGCTGAAACGGCTTTTAACGGGAGAGGGACAATGATTGCTGGAGATACCGGGCCGGCGGACCAGGGCGCAGACGACAGCGGCGTCCGGAGTGGATACGTTGCCGCGGAATGTGAGAACTGTTCGCGGCGCTTCAGACTGCGCGGGTGGCGCGAAGGCGTGAAATGCCCCGGGTGCGAGGGGGGGAGGCTCGCCCCGCTGGTTGCGGACGGCGGTGCGGTGGATTACTGCATTGCCGACCGAAGCCGGGGATATGCACAGCCTGACATTCGTTTCGCCCAATGGGCGAAGTGGGCGGAACTGATTTCCCCCCGTCAGTATGAACTGGCGTTTATAAAACAGCAGCGTTACCTTCAGACGGAAGAACAACCGCCGCCCATCCACAGGGTTATGGTTGAGGAGGGGTGGCTTACGGAAAAACAGGCTATCGGCTTGCTGGAGTTCATGTGTAAAAAACGTCCTGACCGGGACGATGAACGCTTTGCCGGTGCGGTTCTCCGGGCGGATCTTGCAGAAGAGGAGGACGTTAGGAAGGCCCGGAAACTGCAGGAGAAGATATCCGGAAAAGCCAATGAAACCCCGGCCCTCTGCCAGGTGATGCTGGAGAAACGTATCCTCAGCGAAACCCGTACCGAATCCGTGCTCCGGAGGCTGCAGGATATGGGAATGGGGTCGCTTGCCAGCGTCTCAGAGGTGCTGAAAGGCCCGGCACGCACCGGCGGAAAGGGCGCGGGGCTGCAAAAGACTCTTGCCGAAAACAGCCATATTCTGAAATATGGGGCCATCGTAGCGGTTTTATTCCTGGTGGCCGCGGTGGTTTGGCGGTGGCAGGTTTATGAGTCGCCGGACAGATTCCTTACCGTCTGCGACTCCTGCGAGCAGGTGAGTGAGCTCGTCTGGTCGCCGCACGTTCCGCTTGAATGTCCGGAATGCCGGGAACGAAGCGCCTTTCCTGCGCGCATCTGCTCGCAAGGACATATCTTCGCTTCCAGAAACCCCTACCATACCGCCCCGTGTCCCGAGTGCGGCACGACTGAGGTGAGGGCGCTGGAAAAGGAGGATCCCGAAGGTTGAATGGCGCCTCCGGGGTTCCAACCGGACGTATCGTGGCCTGAAGGCTGGCCTTACTTTTTGATTTCCGTATCAGCAACCAGCTATGGACAGATTGGTAAAGTTGGCCGAACATGGTGATATTGACGGATTGGAGCTGTCGTGGATGGAGGCGGCCGAAGGCGAAGACATCGACTGGCCCGATATGCTGATCGCAGCGCGAACGATCGCAAAAAAACATGATGCCGGGGTGGCGGAATCGCTGCTCCGCTACCTGGTCTCCACGCTGGAGGGCAGAGGGAAATCTTATGAAGCACTCAGCGTGGTGGAGCAGGCCTGCCGTTTCCTTCCTCAAAGCGACAGCCTCCGCCGGGAGTACACGGAGCTGTACCATCTCGTTCATGGACATCAGAGCTGGTGTGAGCAGGCGCTGGAGGCCACACTGAAGGATAATGAATTCCAATTTCCCGAGGCGTTGGAACTTCTGAAAAAAATCGAACAATTGCCGCCGGGAACGTATGTGCGGAAAGATCCGGGGGCGAGAATCGGAAAAATCGTGAGGATTATCGCCGGCGAGGGGATCAAGGTCGATGTTGAAGGCCAAGCCCAGCTTGTGTCCCTCAGCAGACTGGATGAGCTGCACCGGCTGGATGCGAACGATATCAGGGCGCTTGTGCTTTTTGAACGCGAGCGCCTGCTGCGGCTTGCAGAAGAGCAGCCGGTCGAACTGCTCAGACTTGTTCTGAACAGCTTTGAGGGCCGGGCGGAGGGGAAACGTATCCGGCGTTACCTGCAAGCGATCATCGGTGAGGGCAGGTGGAACGCGTGGTGGAGTAAGGTGCGCAAAGAGACGGAAAAGGCGCCGGACATTGGTTCCACGGCCGGTAAAAATCCACAGTTTTTTATCAGGACCAAACTCGTTCCGCGGGTGGAGGAGCTTAAAAACGAGTTCGGTCGGGCCGCCGATTCCGACCGGCCGCAGCTGGCCCGCCGCATTGGCGGCGATATCGATGAGAGGAAGGAAGACGACAGGCAACTGGCGGCCTGCATCGCAAAGGAGCTGGTCAGGATCAGTCATGAACAAGCCCCGCACTCCCCCGCCCTCGCAGCCGATGCGCTGGCTGTGCTCTGGCGACTCGGTTCGATGTTCGGTACCATGGCCGACGATCTGAAGGTACGGCCGGGATGGGTGGAATCGTCGGATTGGGTGCACATGCTAAGATATGATCTTACCGACAGCGCGTACCTCGCCGATATTCTGGAATTTCTTCCGGCATGGCTGCCGGACGGCTGGAGGGCGGTTCTCTTGGGAGCCCTCCCCTACCTGCCCCTCCATGGCTGCCGGAAGGCCGACCAGGTTCTGGGGAGCGAACAAGGCGGCACGATGCGGAGGCGAAGAGCGGTCGATGCCATCATGAGCCATCCGGACGCGCGCCTGGGCGCCCTCTTATGGATATGGAGCCTTTACCGCACCGCCCCGCAACAGCAGGGACAGGCTCTGCACGTGAACGGCCCCGTTTTGCTGCGCCGTATACTGGCGGCGGCGGCATCGGAAGGCAGGGCACGTTCGGGCGGCAGCAAATCAAGCGCCCGGGATATTGGGAGCCTCAAAGAGGCCTTTACAGGGGAGGGCGAAGAAGCGGTGGAGGCCGCCGCCGGGGAGGTCGGGGATCGTGAGATACCGGCCTTGATGAACCTGATCGAACGCAATCCGGGGCTGAATGAAGACACGCGCAAGAGGATGCTCCGCGCCGTCAGAGCTGCAAATCCCGCGTTGTTTCGCGTATCGACGCCGCCCTGGGAGAGTCCCTGTATCTATACCACCAGGGAAGGGCTCGAACGGAGACAGCGGATGTACGCGGAGCTGGTCAACGAAAAAATACCGGAGATCATCGAGCAGGTCGGAGAAGCAGCAAAGTTCGGAGATTTGAGTGAAAATGCCGAATATACCGCCGCTCTGGAAGAAAGGGAGAGACTGAGCCGGGCGGCGGAAGAGATCAGAAAAGAGCTCTCTCAGGCCCGAATTATTCCCCCGGACATGGCGGAGACTCGGCATGTGAATATCGGGAGCAAAGTCCGGGGACGGGATTGTCGTACGGGACGGATCCATGAGCTGACATTCCTCGGTCCCTGGGATGCTGATCCGGCGTCCGGCATATACGCTTACAATTCTCCCCTGGCATTAGCCTTTATGGGAGCAGGAACGGGTGATAAAGTCGGTTATGATTCTGAAGAGGGCCCCATGCGCTGGGAAGTGCTCGCCGTCGAACCGGCCGCAGAGTTTTTGGGTTGAGCCCGGCAGATTTTTCCCCCCCCTTTTCTTCCGCACCGCACAGCGTGTTCCCGGAGCTGTTTTCGCCTTCACATCTTTCGTAAGGCAAAGCATAGGAGACCTTAATACCACCTGTTAGACGGTATGATACATGCCGGGACGTCCGCGGCTGCAGCAGTTTATGCATGCCCTGCTTAAGGTCCTTGCAACAACCCGGTCCTGTGCTGTAATCTGTATGTACTCGTGGTGTAAAAGTCGCTTGACCGTTTGCTATTTGATTTTGGAGGGAAGGAGAATGATGAGGTACAGAAAGTTGGGGATTCTGATTGCGGCAATGGCTTTTTTGGGATGGAGTTTTGGCTGTGGCGGTGGTGTGGAGAAGAGGTCGAAGATGCAAGAAGACGCCATTATCGGTGGTGCTTTGGGGACCGTAATAGGGGCCGGCGCGGGACATGCCTCGGCCCTCGGCGGCGGGCCGGGCGCCCTTGTGGGGCTCAGTCTTGGGGCAACGACCGGAGCGCTGACCTCCGGCTGGTATTACGACGACCCCGATGAGATGGCCGTAGATGCTGAAGAACTCAGAAGGCTGCAGGCCGACCTTGAATCGCGGGAGAGGGATGTCTCGGAGCTCGAAGCCCAGAGGCTTGCCCTCATGGAAGCTCACCGGGAGATGCAAGAGGAATTGGACGAGTTGCAGCGGGGAGTCGGCGAGGGGGCCGAATCGGCGGTGCATCCTGCAGGTGCTTATAAAGTCACGATACTTGCCGACGTCATGTTCGACAGCGGAAGCGCTGATCTGACCTCCGAGGGCAGAAGGGTCCTGGCGCGTGCGGCCCGGCAGATCAAAGAGCAGTTTCCGGATGCTGAGATCGAGGTGCGGGGCCATAGCGACAGTGTCCCTATAACGCATTCCGACTGGAAATCGAACTGGGAACTGTCCTCAGCCAGAGCCCTGGATGTGCTGCATTACCTGACGGACGAACACGGCTTCAGCCAGGAAAGGATCAGAGCGGTGGGTTTTGCCGATACCGATCCGGTCGCCAGTAATGCCACGGCCGAAGGCAGGCGGAAGAATCGCAGAGCGGAGATTGTCATAATACCCGCCGGCTCCCAGGCAGCCGAAGAGCGGGAATTTGAAGTGAACTGAACCGGTCTGTGTTCATTCCATGGGCCGCTGACTCTTGCTCCCCGGATTATATCCTGGTAACGATATGGCTCGACAACAATTGGTTTTTCCTTTATGGGGGAAGCGACGGGGTTATTCCGCTCTGTTGTGTTTGATTGTGGCCGCTCTCCTGCCCGGTTGCAGGCATCCTTCGGTCGTCCCCACTTACGAGTATCACCACCGTTATGAGAGCATGAGCGATCAGTATGATCCGCCGGTATCGCTGGTGCTCCTCAAGCCCGGAGCCGATCTCGGGAGTTATACCGACATCGTGGTGGGAGAATTTACGACGGGGCGGGAATGGGTGCGCGATGCTGAGATGGCCTCTCAGTATGCGGGCATTTTTTTCCGGAAGGTTTTGGCGAGAGAACTTGTGGAGTCCGGTCATTTCTACGTTTTGTTTGGCCCCGAGTACCGGGCGGGCTACCCAACGGCTGTTATTGAAGGTAAGATTACCGTATTCGACACCGGATCCGGTCTCGGCCGGTTTCTCAGCCCTTACCTGTTTTTCCTGCAGAGCGCGGCGACCGATCTGCAGGTTGAAGGACGGCTCAGGGATGCTCAGAGCGGTGATATCGTGCTGGAGTTCGCCGACAGAAGGCGTTTTTTGGGACGTACCCCCTGGGGGCCCACCTTCCAAACCCTCAACGACGACTGGGCGATGAAGCAGACATGTATGCTGACAGCCGGCGCGCTGGCGGATCTGCTCGGGTATCTGCGCAATAAAGCGAGCGGAGCAACAAACCTCTGAATACATTTAAAACGACGAAGGAAATCCCTACGATGAGAACAGAAACGCCTTCTGCATCGCCTCTGTGCTCCGCCGAGATGCTTAAGAAGCTCCTTGGCGATGTCCGCGGGAAAAACGTGACGGTTCTCGGCCTCGGATTTTTCGGGGGTGGCGAGGGTGCGGCCAGATTTTTGTGTGAACGCGGGGCCAATGTAACGGTGATGGATCTGAAATCAGAAGAAGAACTCGCCCCAGCGCTTTCGCGACTCTCGGATCTGCCGCTGCGGTTCCGCTTGCGGGGGCATAATGAGGACGATATCCGCTCCAGCGACCTGATCGTTTTGAATCCTGCCGTACCACGCAATTCAGATATCGTTGCATTCGCAAGCCGTCAGAGAATACCCATGAGCAGCCCCATGAATATGTTCTTGTCCCTTTGCGCGGCGCCGGTGGTGGCGGTCACCGGTTCGGTGGGGAAATCGACAACAACTGCAATGCTTGCGGAGATTCTTGTCAGATCGGGATGCAAAGTCCATATGGGCGGCAACATAGGGATATCCATGCTCGCTTTTCTTGACAGGATGTCGTCCGGGGATACCGCTGTGGTGGAACTTTCCAGCGTACAATTGGAGGATGCCGCGGCGTTGCCGTTCTCACCGCATGTGGCGGTGGTCACCAACATTGTTCCGAATCATCTGGACCGGTACCGGGATTTTGAATCATATGTTGCAGCCAAGAAAAATATTATCAAATATCAGGATACGGATGCTCTGGCGGTTTTGAACCGCGAAGACCCCCTCCTGAGAGGGCGATGGGCGGGACAGGTGCGCGGCAACCTGCTTTATTTCGATGGTGGCGGCACCGGCGAATATCCCTTTGACACAGCGGCGTTTGAGGGTGCAAGGTTGGAAGACGGGAACGTCGTATGGTATTCGGACGGGAAAAGTGAGTCGTTGTTTGCCGCTTCCGATTTGCCCCTTCTGGGCGCACATAACCTGAAAAATGCGATCGCTGCATCCGTTGCAGCCAGGTGGCTGGGGGCAAGACCTGAAGATATCAAGGGCGCTCTGCGGGGGTTCAAACCGCTCGAACACAGACTCGAACGATGCAGGCGGGTGGGTGGAGTAACATTTTACAACGATTCCGATTCAACGACGCCGGATTCCACAATTGCCGCGATCAACGCCTTCCCGCCGCCGATTACCCTCATCTGCGGGGGAAAGGACAAAAAATGCTCCTACGAAAAACTGACGGAGGTCATCGTCAATAAAGTCGATGTTCTGGTGACATTGGGCCAGAGTGGGCCGGCCATCGCGCAATCAACCCGGGAGAAAGGCGCAGGCAGCGGGGGCTCTCCAATCATATTGGAAACATCTTCGTTGTCCGAAGCGGTAGCAAGGAGTTATGAACATTCCATGCCCGGCTCAACAGTGCTTCTGTCGCCTTCGTGCTCGAGTCTCGATATGTTCAGCAACTATGTTGAGCGTGGCAGGGAATTCAAAAAAATGGTGAAGAACCTGGCGTCCCGGCCCGATACCCGCCGGGCAACAGCATGAAAACCGGAGGCCCCGGACGTTGGATTTGCACGCTGGTGCGTGTTTTTGCGAACCATCCTGCGACGGCGGGCCCGGATATGCCCATTCGGTAGCAACCATCACGGTCACTCCCGGGATGATGTGCCATCTACCCCTTGAGGGTTAGTTCGGCGCCGCGTCCGCAACCAAGCTTCTCTGCTGCCGATCCCTTATTGGCGGCTATTTCCAGGTACCCGCTACTGCCTATCAGTGCAACCAGCTCGCCTTCCTCCACTTCACTGTAGTTTCGGGATATTCCTTTTATGGTGCTTCCCGCAACCGAAATGGTCTGGTTCTCCCGGGACCCCCTCAGATTTGTCTGGAGTGTGGCTGCGCCCACATTGGTTATCAGGTTGCCGAATTGGTCGACATAGATGATCTCCCCTTTGAGCGTTCCGCCGGCCGTCTTGACAGGACGGGGCAGTTTCAGATTCCTTATGCGTGAGCGTTTCGGGCCGATGCTGTGAAGATCAATTCCGTTTGCCAGGTGGGCCGCGACAGGTGCGAAGATGTCGCGCCCGTGGAACGTCGTGCTTATATCTGTGAGCCAGAGATCTTCGTTTTGCACCGTGCGGATCGTACCGGCCTTGCCTTCGGCTTGCAGTATGCTCAAAAGGCCGTTATCCGGAGCGAGAAAAATGCGGCGGTCAGCTTCCATGCATAATATATCACGCTTACCGCCCACGCCCGGGTCGACCACGCAAACAAAAATGGTCTTATCGGGAAAATATTTGTACGAGGAACCCAAAACAAATGCCGCACCGGTAACATCCTGATTTTTCACCTTATGGGTCAGATCCACGATCCGCACTTCCTCGCATATGCTGTGGATAACGCCCTTCATTGTTCCGACATAACTATCCCGCTCCCCGAAGTCCGTCAGAAGTGCCAGCAACGGCGCCGATTTGTGGAATCCAAATTTTGCCATTTGCTATCCCCCCCGCTGAGGAAGTACAATTAACCAGGCAACCGACTTATTATAATAACCCTTACCCTGATTTTCAAGTGTTGGAGCAAACATGTGGCAACCCGGCCATGCATTCGGCGCTTCGCTGGTATTATGTGCCGTTATGGGATTCGCCTACGCGAGGCAAAAAAAGTGGTTGCTTTTCCCGGCAGGAGTGTTGTATGCCTTTTCGGCGGCTTCGGCGACCTTCCTTATCTGGTCTCCGTCGGGCCAGGTGACTGCTGTGGCTTTTGTTACCCTGACCCTGGCTGCACCGGCCCTCGGATTGTGCCTGTTCCTGGTGGATTATTTGTGGGCGCCTTTTTGTCTTGAGATGCGATATATGGTCATCTTGTGGTGGTTGCTGGCGCCGCTCGCCATACCTCTCAACATGTTGGGAATGATTTTGACTCCGTATCTGTAACCCGACGGCCCAATTCTGCAAGAAGTTTTTTTGAAACTGTTAACCGCAAACAATGGAGGAAGCATATGAAATTCCCGGATATTGCCGATACCGTCCGGCTCGAAAGACTCAAACCGCCTGCTGGGAAAGTGCGGGCGGTCATCGACACCGATACCTTCAATGAGATCGACGACCAGTTTGCAGTCGTCTACGCGTTACTTTCGCCGGAGAAACTGGATATCGAGGCGATCTATGCGGCCCCTTTTTATAACAAGAGGTCGTCCGGACCCGGCGACGGTATGGAAAAAAGCTACGATGAAATTGTCCGGCTTCTTCAGCGGCTCGGGATTTCGCCCGAGAACTTCGTCTTCAAGGGCTCCACCGATTTTCTCTCCGAATCCACTTCCCCCGTCGCCAACGATGCCGTATCCGACCTCATCGCCAGAGCCATGGACAGCGGGGATGAATCGTTATACGTCATCGCCACGGGAGCCGTTACAAACGTCGCATCCGCTCTTCTGCTGGAGCCTGAAATCGCCAATAAAATTGTCGTCGTGTGGCTTGGCGGGCATGCTCTGCACTGGCCGGACACCGGAGAGTTCAATTTGAAGCAGGACCTGAGGGCATCACGCGTTGTTTTCGACTGCGGTGTCCCCCTCGTCCACATCCCGTGCGCCGGTGTGACATCGCATTTGCATACGACGGTGCCGGAGATGAGAGAGCATGTTAAGGGCAGAGGGGAGATAGGAGACTATCTTTTTGAGATATTCAGCGGATTCCATACGCAACATTGCGGCTGGTCAAAAGTTCTCTGGGACATTGCCGCGGTGGCCTACCTTGTCGATGCATCCCTGGTCCCGACTCAGGTCATTCACAGCCCGATCATAACGAGCGAAAAGACCTGGAGCATTGATCGTTCAAGGCATTTGATACGCTCGGCGTTTATGGTAAAGCGGGACCCGATCTTCAGGGATCTGTTCAGCAAGCTTGAGTTGCGCAGGGAATAGTGCTCAGATGCCCCGGTCCGGCTTTAACCTGCATTTCTCACAACCCGAAGGCTCGGTCGCCAACGTAATGATCCAAAACGGCGATCCAGGCAAAAATAAAGTTACCATAAAAGACTTGTAACCTGCCCCGCATATTTCATAAACCAAAGGCAATAATTGATATAAAGGATGTAACAACAGTGTGGTGGGTCGCTTTCTTCCGTGTTTCAGGTTCTGCAGTGTGTATCTGCGCCGGACAAACGGCAGTTGACCTGCCTGCTGCAGGCAGGCCCTGCGGGTGCGTCCTCAGCGGCGCATCTGCTGCAAAAAGCTGCACTTCGCGTATACAAATTCAGCGGCGTTCGCTTTCTGCCACATCTGCACCACGGGGAACGCGTGAAATATGCGTGCCAACCCGTTTTCACACGTTCTCCGTGCCATAGCTACGGCACTGGAGACTCGTGGGAAAAGCAGTTTAGAGCGGTGCGCGGATTTCCCTGAGCGTATCCGCAAACGATGCACTGTCCTTTTCCAGCCTCCGGGCCTGCGAATAGGAGTGTTTTATCGTACTGTGTGAGCGGCCCCCGAAGAAACGTCCGATATCGGAAAGAGACAGCTCGGTGAGTTCGCGCGCGAGCAGGATCGCCATCTGTCTGGACCGGCATATGCTGCGGGAGCGGGAGGGCCCCTTCAGGCTTTCGACGGTAACGCCGGCGGCACTGGCGGTTTTTCTGCATATATCTTCGATTGTTGTCGCCCGGGCGCTGGTCCTGCCCGAAGCGGAAAGCGCTTCATGGGCGCCGGCCAAATCCATTGTTGTCCGTCCGTGCAATGCCGCATACGTAGCGATCGTCGAAACGGCGGCCTCGAGCTCCCGGATGCTTCCCGCGAAAGCGTCCGCCAGGTAAATGCAAACTTCCGGCGTGATCCCGGCCCTGTGAAAATCCGCCAGTTGCCGTGCCATCTGCACGCGCTCGTCTTTCGGTGGCAACATCAGTTCCGCCCAGAATGCTCCTTTGAGCAAATTGTGGATTTCGGGGTTGATGTTTTCCAGATCGTTCGGGTGGCAGGAACAGCTCAGCACCACTCTGGCTCCTTTTGCTCGCAGGGCCTTTGTGGTGAATAAAAGCTCGTCCTGTGCGCCGGCCTTGCCCTGCAAAAACTGGATTCCGTCGAGCAAGAACATATCGCAACTGCGGTAACGGTTGCGAAACCTGTGGGTGTTGCGTTTCTGGATGGAATGGTAATATTCGTTGCACCAGGTTTCCGCCATTTCACAGATGCCTCTGGTGGCTATCCCGCTGTTTTTCGCCCCTCCCGCAATGGCTTCCAGCATGGCTGTTTTGCCGTAGCCGGGCCGGCCGATGATCAGCAGAAAATCGACCCTCGGACTCTCCTTGCAAGCGATCTCCTGCGCGGCAAGGAAGGGCAGACGGTTGGATTCCGTCAGGATCAAACGCTCAAAACTATGGCGCCCGTCCCCGCACGAATTTCCCGGGGCGACGGAGCCTTCCGGATGGATGGGCGCCGCCTCCTCCTCATCTCCCGCATCCGCAGAGTCCGGGGGCGATTTGTGTTCCGATCTCGCACGCCGGAACAGGTTCGGGGCCACATCGAACCGCACTTCGTAGTCGTTGCCGGTCAGGTTTTTTGCGATGTCGTAGACGGAATCCTTGTATTTCTGCTCCAGATACTGTTTGATGATAACGTTCGGCACCCCTACGACAAGCGTTGAGTCGCGGAGGGCCATCAACTCCGTTTTCTTGAACCATATCCCGAACCTTTCCACTCCTAAATTCTTCTTGATTGAGGCCTGTATACGGTTCCATACCTCGCGGCGCTGCTCGGGGCCACGGCAGGATTCTCCGGCGGCGGAAAGATGATCGTTCGGGAATGTGGACAATGCGTTAAGATCGGCCTGTGTCACAGAAGCTCTCCGTCGATGTATCTATGGTCAAAAGAACAGGTGAATTCTTCGGAATAATCTCGTTGGGAACTGATGGAATTTTATGGCTTTTTTCCACGGTTTGCAATGCGGAGTGGCGGACCGGGCCGGCAAAAATTGCCGCCCAATAACCTCCCGCTCCGCTATCACGCTCCACAATTGCACTTTTGATGCGGCAATTGTCAAAAAAATATTCTCCCTGTTTCTCCGGCCCTTTCATTACCTGTGACAACGCCGAAAACATTCCAGGTCTGCCTTATTCCTATCCCGATGGAATCGACGCAGTTAACTTTCCGAACGTTCAACGGGGAACAGTTTTGAAAAGTGCGAAGAATGCGGTGGCGGTAACATGCTGCAGATAAAAGAGATAGGGCGGGCCTCCAAATGTGTTACCTTTTAGCCTTACGGTGCTACTGCCTGGCGGCTCTGCCGCGCGTCCACGCAGGGCTGTGATGCCGTTTTTCCGGCAGCCGGCAGAAATGAGGATGTTCATATGCGCCTTTCCGGCTCCGGGTCCTCTGCAGGGGGCGTGCTTTTCGCCGGGGCGGGGCGGATCGTTTCGGTCTTACTTCAGCAGTATGCTGCTTCCCTTCATCACGCGTTCGCAGTACCGGCAACGCAGCGCCGGCGGTCGCGATCCGACAATATCAAAGGACGTATCAACAGGCTGATTATTGGTGACACAACGGGGGTTATAGCATTTGACCACCCTTTCGACACTGGCCGGCAATTCGACTTTTGTTTTTTCCACCACCTTGAAGTTTTCGATGATATTCACGCTGGCTTCCGGTGCGATCAGGGCGATTTTATTCGCCTCTTCCGGAGTCAGCCGCCTGTTCTCGACTTTAATGATCCCCTTCGAGCCCAATTGCTTGCTTTCCAGGTTCAGCCCGACCAGGACCTTGCTGTCTTCGTCCTCAACCTGGAGGATCCTTGCGACCTGGAAAGTGGCCTTGCTGTCGATATGGTCGATAACCGTTCCATGCCGTATGGCGGAAACGTTGAGCTCAACCTGTTTTTGTTTTTTTCCCATCTGTATTCACACTTCGATTATTGCGCGGCTATATTTTGCCCAAAGCCATGGCCAGAAGCGCCTGCCTCACCGGGATGCCGTTTTTGGCCTGTTCGAAATAAACCGCATGGCCGGTGGCGTCGATATCCGTGGAGAGTTCATCGACCCTCGGCAGCGGATGCATTATTTTCAGCGTTTTTTTGACACCGCAAACTTCCAGAAGCTCTTTTTGTATTCTGTAGCAGTTTTTGACCTCTTCGTATTCCAGCCTGTCGGCGAAACGTTCCTCCTGTATTCTCGTGCAATAAAGCACATCGAGGCGGGGCAGAACATCATCCGGCCGGTCGAATTGCTCGTAGTCGGTCCCCTTTTCATCGAGTTCATCCAGCAAATAATCGGGTGCTTTAAGGGCCTCCGGCGAGATAAAGCACAGGCTGCCGTCGAAACGGGACAGGGCCTCGGCCAGAGAGTGCACGGTACGGCTGTACCGAAGGTCGCCTATGAAACCTATCTCCAACCCGTCAAGGCGACCGCAGGTTTTCTTTATGGTATAGAGGTCGAGAAATGTCTGGGTGGGATGCTGGTTGGAACCGTCACCGGCATTGATCACGGGGATCCCGGCGATCTGCGCGCCATGTCTGGCGACCCCTTCCCAGGGATGGCGTATCGCCATGACATCACAATAGCCGGCAAATATCCTGATAGTGTCGGCAAGCGACTCCCCCTTTTTAAGGGATGAGCGCGCCGGATCACCGAAATCCAGCACATCCCCCCCGAGACGGGCCATGGCTGAGGCGAAGCTGAGCCGGGTGCGGGTGGAAGGTTCGATGAACATATTGCCCAGCAAATACCCCCTGAGGAGTTCGGGGCGGGGTTGTTCTTCCATCATGCGCGCCTTGTCGAGAATATCCAGCAACCCGTCCCTGTCGAAGTCGCGTATGCTGATGACGTTTTTCGGCTGGTCGCCCATCACAATAAAACCCGCAGAATGAATGTAAAAAGTTCATGATAATTATAACAATTTTTTAGTCTTTTGCAACATACTACTCAAAGCAATGATTTCCAAAACGACGGTTCTGTCACGGTCAAAAGGCTTGCAATCACTTGAAATAATCCGCATAAAAGCGGATACTGTCCAGCAGTATTCCCCGGCGGGATACCCCGCATGTCTAATAAACCAACAGGTAGACGGCGTTTGCTTTCTGCCGCATCTGCAACGGAGAACGCGTGAAATGAGCGGGGCAAGAGCCGGCAAAGACGGATGCGGGCGCACGCAACACTGGAGCCGTTGATGCACCCCGCATGCGGCAATGGCGGCCGGTACCGCCCGCACCGCAATGGCGGATTTCGGCCGGTCCGGCCGATACGTGCGCAAAGCCGCCGCGAGGATGTTTTATTCCCGATGAACGGAGGGGCGCAGCCGACATGCTGAATCCGAAAATCCTGTTTGCCGATTCTTCCCGTCCCGCCGTCGTAGGGGCCCGGGGGGAAGTGGTAAAACGGACAACATCCACGATGGATCTGGCAAAAGACCGCGCCGCCCGGGGCGCGCCCGATGGATACGTCGTCGTCGCCGAGAGCCAGACGGCCGGACGGGGCCGTAAGGGAGGTTGGGACTCCGGTTCCGCACAAAGCCTGCTTCTGAGTGTCATAATACGGGCCGGATTCCGGGCCAGTGAGAGGATGCTCATCGGAATAATGGGCGCGGTCTCCGCGGCGGAAGCCCTTCAGAACTTCGGACTCGCTGCACGCATAAAATGGCCGAACGATATCGTGGTGGCGTGCCCGACGGGGAAAACGCTCAACCTTAAAAAATTGGGCGGAGTGCTCGTCGAGCAACTGAGCAGGGGGGATTCGGTTCCGGCGCATGTGCTGGGAATTGGACTCAATATCAACCAGAGTGTATCCCAGCTGCCGCAAAATGCCCGCCTTTCTCCCGCTTCCGTAAGGAGCGAGCTTGGCAGGTCGGTGGACAGAACCCCGATTTGTCTTTCCCTGTTCGGGCGGCTCGACGGGTGGTACAAAAAGCTCGTCCTGGGAAAGAGGGAAGAATTGCTGGCAAGGTGGAAAAACCTCAGTTGTCTCACCGGCCGCAACATTGCCGTGCGGCGCGGAGGACAGATCATTCACGGTCAGGTCCTTACTTTAAGTGCACTTGGCGAACTCATCATAGAGGATTGGAACGGGAAAAAACACTACCTTTCGGACAAAGATTCGGACATTATGTTGCATTAATAACCGGATAACGCTATCCTGTTTGCAGATTTTTTGAATACCTGGAACACGCGCCTCACGGGGTGAATGACATTGGCAACGGCATCCAGACCTCCCGGACATGACCGTCCGAGCTGGGACGAGTATTTTATGCATATCGCCGGCGTGGTCGCACGCCGCTCCACCTGCCTGCGCAGGCAGGTCGGCGCCGTGCTTGTGATGGAGAAAAGGATACTCTCAACCGGTTACAACGGCGCCCCCTCGGGACTGGCGCATTGTTGGGAAGCCGGTTGCCTGAGGCAGACGCAGAACGTTCCCAGCGGTCAGAGACATGAGCTTTGTCGCGGGCTGCATGCCGAAGAAAACGCCCTGATCCAGGCCGCAAGATACGGGACCCGCAGCGAATGTGCAACCATTTACACCACCCACGTGCCCTGTGTTATGTGCACAAAGATGATTATAAACTGCGGGATAATCCGGATCGTGGCGGCTGAACCCTATCCGGATAATCTTGCGGCAGATATGCTCCGGGAGGCCGGTATCGAACTGTTTTTGATGGGATGAAACGCGCGAAGAGCGGGCCGTCGTCAAGTCTGCAGAGGACTCCGAACCCCCGGGGGAAACCTCTCGGGGCTTTCTCGATCACCCCGCTATTGCGGGTCCGGGCCGCATACAGCGAACCGGCGCCGAACAGACGGAAGATGCCGGACTGATACGCAGACCGGCGTCTGGAACATGTTCTCGCGGCAGGGGCGAATTTTTGGCCGGAAAAAGTTGCTGTTGCACAACGAAAACCTTTAACGGAGGTGAATCTATGGTACGTGAGACGGCGCTGATGAAAACCGATTTTGACAATCTCAACCTTTTCAACCGCGGTAAGGTGCGGGATATCTACGAACTCGGAGATAACCTGCTGATCATCGCTACCGACCGGATAAGTGCCTACGACAGCGTGCTGGGCTCCCCCATACCAAAGAAAGGGAACGTCCTGACGGAACTGACGCTTTTCTGGCTGGACTACCTCTCGGATGTGACCGCCAACCATTTGATTACGGCGGATCCGGAGGATATGGGCGATGCGGTCAAGGCGCACGCCGACATTCTCCGGGGGAGATCCATGTTAGTCAAAAAAGCCGACGTCGTCCCGATCGAGTGCGTCGTCCGGGGCTACCTCGCCGGTTCGGGCTGGCGGGAATACACCGGCAGCGGCATGGTATGCGGCATCGAGCTGCCAGGAGGGCTGCGTCAGTGCGATAAACTGCCGGAACCCATCTTCACACCGGCCACCAAGGCCGAAAGCGGCCATGATGAAAATATCAGCATGGAAGAGGCTGCGGACATCATAGGGAAAGAGCTGGCGCAGACCCTCAGGGAACGTTCGCTGCAGATCTACGCCAAAGCCAACAGCTATGCCGCCGGCAGGGGCATTATCATCTGCGATACAAAATTTGAATGGGGTTTTTGCGACGGCGAGCTTGTACTGATCGATGAAGTGCTGACGCCGGATTCGAGCCGTTTCTGGCCTGCCGACTCCTACCAGCCCGGCCGCAGTCAGTTTTCGTTCGATAAGCAGTACGTGCGCGACTGGCTGGACAGGTCCGGCTGGGACCACAATCCGCCCGGCCCCGAGTTGCCGCCAGAGGTGGTAGAAAAAACCAGCCAACGGTACCTGAAGGCTTGTGAGCTGCTCACGGACCGGACGCCGGAGTGAACCGCCGGGAACGGCAGCCGGCAATATGGGATCCTGTTATGCCCTTATCGCAGGGGGCGGACCTCATCCGCCCTTTGCCGGTCATGTTGCATCAGAACGTTTGTATACGGGCTTTCCCTCGATATCGGATATAGGATACCGGCATGAAAAAAGCTGCATGGCTGCTTCTGCTGCATTGCCACCTGCCGTTTGTTCGGCACCCGGAACACGAAACGTTCCTCGAAGAGAACTGGCTGTTTGAAGCCGTTACCGAAGCATACCTGCCCCTTCTCGAATCTTTCAACAGGCTGATGGAGAAGGGGGTCGGGTTCAGGATCACCGTCTCGATCAGCCCCCCGTTGTGCGAGATGCTTGCCGATGAGTTGCTGCAGCAGCGATGCGCCCGCTACATCGCCGAGCGCGCGGAGCTGTGCGGAAAGGAGCTGAAAAGATTGGGCGGGACGGATTTCGAACGCTGCGTGAAGCTCTACCTCGAACGCTACCGGCGCCAGCTCCGAACGTACGGCGAAAACGCCGGCGAAGCCGTCTTGGAGGGTTTCAAAAGGCTCAAAGAGGCCGGAGCCGTCGAGCTCATCACCTCTGCCGCCACGCACGCGCTCCTGCCGCTTTGCCACAACCGGGCCTCGGCCTTCGCCCAGATCGAGCAGGGCTGCCGGTGCTACGAGCGTTACTTCGGGGAGAGGCCGCAGGGCATGTGGCTTCCGGAGTGTGCCTACTCTCCGGACATCGTGCCGCTTCTGCTAAGATCCGGCATCCGATACACCTTTCTGGAAACCCACGGAGCGTTGCTTGCGGACCCGACCCCCGCCAACGGCGTCTTCGCCCCGCTATCCACCACCGAGGGGCTTGTACTCTTTGCCCGCGACCCGCAATCTTCAAAACAGGTCTGGAGCGGGGACGAGGGGTATCCCGGCGATCCTTCTTACAGGGAGTTTTTCCGCGATGCGGGGTATGACGCGCCCTACGAGCATATCGCCCCGTACCTCAGTGCAGGCGCCGGACGGCATCCGCTCGGCTTGAAATACCACCGCATCAGCGGTGAGACTCCTGAAAAATTGCCTTCCGACCCGGCGGCAGCGGAAAAAAGGGCCGGAGAACATGCCCGCCACTTCGTGGTGCAGCGCAACAAACAGGTGGAAGAGCTGTCGGATTATACGGGTACCACGCCGGTGATCGTCTCGCCGTATGATGCGGAACTGTTCGGCCACTGGTGGTATGAAGGCCCCCGGTTTCTCGAACGCGTTCTGGAAGAAATGGATGCGCCGGATAACTGCGTGCGGACAGCAACCGCCGCAGACCGTCTTGCGGAGACGGAAAAGATTCAGGTGTGCAACCCCTCGCCCTCGACATGGGGATATCAGGGTTATTATGATATCTGGGTGTCCGGCTCCAACGACTGGATCTACCGCCATCTTGCTGCGGCGGAAGAAAAAATGGTGCAGATTGCAGGGCGCGGTTGCGGGAACAACGACCTCCGCC
>PUMZ01000296.1 GCA_003551565.1 Candidatus Brocadiaceae bacterium
TCGTCCACCTGGTCGGGCTGGTTGTCCACCTCGACCGAAGTAATCTCCTCAATAAAGCCGTCCGTCTCTTCATAGAGTTCTATATTGACATCGCCGGAGACATTGAAGTGTTCCCAGAGGATCAGGCGGGCCTGATCGCGGGTATAATCGGTATAGAAGTTCGGTGCGAGCAGTCGCAGGTAGCTCTCGGGCGATTCGGCCGCCAATTCGGTGTTGCCGTAGGCACCCAGGTTGATGCGCAGTCCGTTCGGGCCGTCTCCGGGGCCCTGCTCATGGCTGAAATCAAAATCGGGATACCCTGAATTGATGGTGGTGGCGGGATCGCCATCGACTAAATCAAGTATGCGGAAATCTTCCGCCGCCTGATCTATAAAAGCCGGTTCGTCGAGGCCGGGGTCAACCCGTGTGTAACCGATGGAGTTCTCATCCCTGCCGTATTCAATCTGCCAATCGAGCAGATCGTCGAAGTCCTTCTGGAAATGAGCGAGGATGCCGCTGCCGCTGGTAAAGATGTTGTTGTAGTCGCTGGTGAATCCGGGATCGCCGTCGAATTCTATAAACAGCGCATAACCGGCATCCGACCAGATGATGTTGTTGCGGATATCGACCTCAGCCGAACCGGCTTCAATAAGGACACCGTAATCACCTTCAGAATAGACGGTGTTGTTATGGATGTCGATTTCTTCAGCGAAGGTGCGGATGGAGGCGCCGGCATTATCGTAAACGAGGTTATGGCGGATTACGATGTAATCTTCGGCGGCGTGGATGCCTTCGGCGTTATCGTAAACGCGGTTGAAGGCAACAAGTGCACCGGAATGCGCCTCGATCCCGACGGGATTGTCATGAATGCGGTTGTGACGATCGGCGCTGCGGAAGTCGTTGCCGAGCAGTCCCGTACCTTTGAGGCCGACTTCGATGCTGCCGTGTATTTCATTGTCCCACAAGCCCCCCTCATGCAGTTCGTAGCGAATTCCCACGCGCGAATCGGTGATCTCGTTGCCGTACACGTCGGCTGCGCCCTCGTAAATCATGGCCGTATCGGTGAATCCGCTGAGGAAGTTGCCTTCGACCTCAACATCGCTGACGTGCTCATTGCGCAGGTCGATGCCCACGCTCTCATCGCTGATAACGCCCACGCTGTCATCGACGATGGAGTTGCCGGTGATGGTCAGCTGGGAGACGGGGGCATCTTCAGTTCCCTCGACCGCTATGCCAATGTCCTCGGTTTCAATCGTGTTGTCGTCAAAAAGAATATTGGTGGAAGATAGTATCTCGGCGACCATGAAAATTGCGGCAATGTCGTTGTTCTCGAAGCGAATCGATTCACTGTCGGTAATGATCCCCGAAATGATGGACAACGTACTGTTTTCCAGCACGATGTCCGAGCTGTTCTCGATAAGGTAATGGCCGCCGTCAATAACATTGCCGTCGCTGATGGTTATTTCAGAGGAGGCGATCAGCTCGAAACCGTAAAGCTCGTTGTTGCCCAGCGACCCGTCCGCGGAACCTTCCACAAAAAGGTCCCAAAGCGTATTGGCGGTCAAATCAAACTCATCAACTCCGTCCAGATACAGATTCCGGTTGAGGTCGGGGACCAGGTTCCCGTGCTCATCTTCTTCATAGGACGTCAACTCGTTACTGTTCATGCGAAGGTCCATAACATCCTCAACACGCATCCGGCTCTCAATGACGTTGTTATCGAAGAGGACATTTTCGCTCCGGGCGGCCCCCTCCGCCGTCTCTATCAGCACCGCATATGGGGCGCCGGAAGAGAACCAGCTGTTTTCGACTTCGATATCCTGAACCGAGAGGATATGGATGGGCTGTGCGCTGTCTTCCACGCTTAGATTGCGCGCCGTCACGTTCTCGATGCGGTTGAAAATGAAACCATCGTCAACGGTCTGCACGGAGGCGTTTTGCACCGTAATATCATTACTGTCGGTAAAGACAATGCCCTCGATACCTTTGCCGATCGGAGTGGTTGACTGCGGCCCCTGTCCGATACTGTCTTCGATCTGGTCAATGACCTTGTCGAAAATTTCAAATTGCTCTCGTCTGTCAAGCCAACTGGAAACGTGCTCGTTGATGAGCGCGCGTCCGCGCTGGTAAAAAGCGTCGAGGTCGAAAGGCTCAAGGGCGGCCTCGTTCAGGAATTCATCGGTAAGCGGCCAGCTAACAGCGTGGTCAAGGTTATCCATGATAAACGGACGTGAAGGCGGCACATAGACGTCAAGTGATCCGGTGAAGGAAACATTTCTCACATCAATGTCGCTGCTGTCGGTGACGGTTATTCCGGCATCCATTGCTTCGCCTTGTGCGCCGTTGATCGAGGACACAGCGGAATTATCAATGGAAACCCCGAGGGCCATATCGGCGAATTCAAGGCCGGTGAGGCTGCTGCCGGAGTCTCCGGTTATTAGAATACCGATACCGTCGCGGAGGGCCTCTTCGTCGTCAGGGTCGTCGAGCTCAATCGTGCCGAATGAGACGGAATGCGGCGGTATAACGACCTCGCCGGCGACGGAAATATTGTCGAGAGTCGCTCCGACCGCGCTGTCGAGTTCCAATCCGATTTCACTGTTGGTGATATTGAAACGTTCAAAAGATGTCTGTTCAACCTCCGTGGCGGTGACGGCTGTATCGTAGTCGTCAAAGCCCATCTCAATGAAGCGGTTATTTTCGCCGCCCTGGACGGCAAGGCCGCTTCCACCGCTCCCGTCACCCCGGAACTGGAGGCCGTAAAGGGTAATGTCCGAGGCAATGTCACCACCGGCGGGGCTTTCCAGGCTCACCCGGCCGTTTTCCCCGACGAAAAATGTGCCGAAAACGACGTCATCGACGGAAACATCTCCGGGCACAACTTCGAAGCGTTCGGAGGGTGCCCCGGCAATGATCAGTCCGCTGTGCTCCTCTGTCAGGGTAAAGCCCTCCTCGTAGATACCGGTATCAACAAGGATGCGGTCATGTTCTCCGGGCGCATAGGTATCGAGTATGAACTGGACGGACTCGGCGGGGTTTTCCGGCGAAAGCCCTGCCTCGGCATGGGTGTTGTCACCGGGATCAAGCGTATAGAAACTGTGGATTTCCGGGTCAAGAGCGTCCGGCGCGTTGACGTAGTAAATATCTCCGTCATTATTGTCTCCCGCGGTGATGCTCAGGCTATAGGGCCCGATCAGGTTGTCGTCGTCGCTGCGCACACGGATCAGGTATTCACCTTCGGCCATGGTGTCGGGCGGTATTCTGGCCCGCTCGGAACCGGCCTCGACATGATCAATCTGGTTAAGGTTCGAGTCGTACAGCGTGAGTTCAAAATCACGCTCGCCATCGAGCAGGATGGTGAGGTCATCTTCAGCGCGCAGCGTTTCGAAACGGTACCAGTCCACGTCGCCGAAGAGGCTGATGCTTGCGCCTTCCAGGTGGATGCCGGGCGCCACGCCGATATCAGCGGCATCCGCGCTGGCGTCGTTGCCGATCGGGCCGTCCTCATATATCTCCAGGCGGTCATCGATCAGGCTGGCAAAGCAGTCGCCGCCGGCACCGAATCGGACCAGTTCGAGCGGGCCGAAGGTGTGGCTGAACAGCGTTTTCGTCGTGAATAAAAGGTCCAGTTCGACGGCCAGCCGCAGCATACCCTCCACCGATCCATCGATTTCAAACATGCAGGTGACGGCTTCAAAAAGTCCAAGCCGTTCGACAAGGGCTCCAACCTGGTCGAAATAAAGGTAACCTTCTCCGGGATCGATGAGGTTGAAGTCGGCCCGGGCGCCGACAATCAGGTCGGCCGAGACGCCGATGGGGGGGAAGGATACCCCCGCGCCGCCGCTGATATACCCCAGAAGCGAAAGCTGTGGATCAACTTCGTCGCCGACTTTGACAAAGAAACCTCCGAAAAGATCGCCCGGTTCGCTGGTGCCGAGGAAAGCCTGCACTCCACGGCTGTCATATCCGAACGTGAAATTGGCTTCCATCCCGATCCCCGCGCCCAGGCGCATTTCAACAGTAGGCGGACTGTAAACAGGGAAGGCCTCGCTGAATTCGAATAAGAAGGAAAGGGAGGGGAACTCGTAGGTGAAGAAGGTAACGTATTCACCGGTGATAAGGTTCACCAACTGTCCGAGATCAAGGATATCGAAGGTAAAGCCGCTGGTGTCTTCCCCTTCTTCTGCGAGCGCCTGGGTGTCGGCGAATATCGAACCGGCCGGCCCGCCGAGACCGGCGAAGGCGTCTTCTACAGCTTCATCGGGATCAATCAAATCGACTTCCGAACCGATGTCGACACCCTCTTCACGCAGGTCGATCCCGTCAAACCCCAGTTCGCCCAGCGGAATCTGCAGGCTGCCCCTCTCCGGCATTCCGTCGGCAGTGATATTCTGGACGATGTCGTTGATCGTCAGCGCGGCGTCGATAAAGGCGCGGGTACCATCACCAACATCGCCGAATTCCTGCGCCAGGTCAAGCATGGTGACCGTCCCATCCTCTCCGCCCAGGTATTCGGCAAGCGGACTGAAGCTGACCGGGCTGAGCTCGCGATCGAGGAAATCCAGTACCGGCTGCAGCGGTTCGAGATAGCCGTCGACCGTTTCAACGATGGGGCGCAAAAAGTCGGAGAAGAATGTACCGGCGTCAATGCGGGGGTTGTTGAGTTCAAAATTCGGCGCCTCGCCGAGCGGTCCGCCCTCGCCGTTGGTCGCGAAATCGAGGAACTCCCATTCCAGCAAAAAGTCAACCAGGAAGGAAGGGATGGCGTCCACCGCCTCGCTGCTGCTGGAGGCGAAGCCGAGCTCCATCACCAAGTCCAGACCGGCTCTTCCGTCAAGACGCGCCTCGAACAGGTCGGAAAGCGCCTCACCGCTGAGGTCGGGGATGCCGAGTCGGGCGCCGTCGCCACCGTCAGGATTCAGGTTGATCCCGGCGATGAGTTCCAGCCCGTTGAACACTTCGTCATCGTCATCCTCCGGTTCACGGGCGTCGGCTTCGAGAGTAATAAAGCCGAGACGGCCCCGCAACCCGCTCTCCGGCAGTGATGCGTTCAGCCCAAGCTCCATTTCCTCGTCACCCGTGGTCTCAAAATAGAAGCCGTCCTCACGATTGACGCCAAAGGTCAGGTCCCAGGCCCAGGCCAGATCGAGATCAATGCCATCCTCAAAAGTCAGGTCCAGAGCCGGCAGAGCAAGATCAAACTCAAGTGCACCGTCAAGCAGGTGGATGATCTGCCCGAGACGCAACCCGATTTCAATGCCGTCGAAGACACCGTCAGCATAATCTATGTCGACCAGAATGTCGTCCTCCTTCTCGATGTCCGGTTCGGAGCCGTCGGGCAGGCCCGTACTGTCCAAAGGCAGAAGAATATTGATGCCGTCTTCCGGGCCGAGGGCATCATAGATAAGGTCGCGGATTTCACTTTCAACGAAATCTTCGGCATCATTGAAGACGGCCTCGACTTCGGTACGCACGTCAAGGATGAAATCGGCAGCTGTCGCGAGCTGATTGCCGACAAAGGGTATTTCCAGTCCGAAAACTTCGCCGGAGGCAAATTCCTCGAGAGCGAGGAAAAGCAGATCGATACCGCTGTTCATGCTCTCGGTAATATTTTGCTGGATCGCTTCGGAGAAGTCCGGCCCGTCAAAAGACGGTTCATCAATATCGCTGAAATCGAGGGTGACGGTAACCGGCGGCTCCTCCTCCCCATCAACTTCCAGAGGGTCATTTTCGGTCGGTGCAAATACGGGGAAA
>PUMZ01000076.1 GCA_003551565.1 Candidatus Brocadiaceae bacterium
ATCGGTTACGATTTTGTCGTTAATATGTTATCCCTCGGGACATTGCCCCACATTTCACGACGTGCCTCATCAATGTCTTCACTGCTGGTGTTGGCCTGATGCCAGATACCCCGCAGCGGACATCGGTTATCGGCTCCGGCTTTTTGCATTTGACTCCGGACCTCGACAGACAACCGTTCAATAAGGCGTACTTTATCGACGGGGGTGAGCTCCCGGGTGGCGCGAGTATGTCTTCTAATTTTATCCCCTGGGCCATGTATTATTCCCCACAAATTTCCTGGTGGAGATGGATATTCACCACTTCAATTTTACGATCACATACGTTCAGTCTAATCTATGTGCGGACCAAAGTCAATGTTGAGAAACGGTTAATTCTCAACAGAAGAAGAAAGCCGCTCGAAACGCTCCTTCACATCCTGCCTGCCAAGTTCCGGGTCCAGCTGCCGCAGCTGGCGTATCAGCCCGGGAAGCTGCCCGAGCGCTTTTGGATCTCCGAGGGCGACGATGCATTCTGCGCGCTCGATCTGCGCTGTCCAGAACTGCACGCTCCCGCGCGGCAGTCCCGAACACAGCGGCGTGAGAATCGCCACTGCCTCGCCCGGCCTGTTCAGCGTCCTCAGGCACCTGGCCCTTCCCATAGCAAGTTCAACATCCACAACCCCGGACTGCTCTGATTCACGCCGAACCAGGTCAGCGGCTTCGAGACGCTCATATATTTCAAGCGCCTTCTCCGCAGCCGCAGCTCCTCCCTCCCGGGAAAGAGCATCTGCATGAAACCTTGCAGCAGTCTGATACTGCAAAGAATCCCGCGCGGCGTTCTCATAAAGCCATCCAGCCCACTGCGAATACAAAAGCCTGACTTCACCATCCACAGAATCCGCACCTCCGCGCTGCAGCAGGCCGTGGATACGCCCGAGATAGCTCTCAACAAGCTGCACAGCCTCCCCGTCGCCGTAGTGCTCCCTGTATCGCGTCACTGACTCTGATGCCGCCGCGAATCTCTTCCCATCCAGCGCATGTGCGAACAGATAGCGATCTGCGCCGCGAACAGCCGCACTCTCGCCTAAACGCTCCCTCATGCCTGCGAGCATCTCCAGAGCCCTGTCTTCACCGAGGATGGAATGGCGCAGAATCAGGGCGTAAAGCTCACACAGTCCGGCACGCCCGATGAGCCTGTCTCTTTCCTCTGCCGGTGTCTGTGGCGCTGCTGCTCTCTCTTTAAGTGCCGCGCCGAGCGCTTGAAGCTGTCCGGATGTATCTGCAGCTTCTTCCAGGTTCTGCGGCGGTATGCGGCGAAGCAGCCTGTACTTCTGCTGAAGCGACAGAAACCGGGCGCTCAAGCCGAAAGGCCCGTCACAGCGTACTTCGCTGTAGCTCCTGACAGCCCGCAGTGTCCACTCACCGAATTCCGAGTCACTTTCCGCTTCTTCAGCCAGCGCAGCGCACTGCCAGGCCAGGGCCATGCGCCACCTGTCAGCATTCTCGCTTTCACCCCAGCCGCCAGCCAGCACTTCGAGGGCGTCAATCAGTTCGAGCCGGTGCTTGCCGGCGTCTTCCTCGCCACCGGCCAGTGCCTCTTCCAGCATCCGGCCGCATATCTCCATGCGCTGAAGCGCTGCCTGCTTTGCCAGAGGATGCGTGCGGTAATCTTTCGACAGTTCCTCATACGCCTTTGCCGCATCGGGAAGAGCTCCCAGCCTTTTCTCTGCAGTGCCGATTGTCCAGAGCGCATCAGGGGCGATCGGACGGCGCCTGTCCCCATCCTGCGCCTTTGCCAGATGCGCCAGCCTGAGAGCCTCATCCAATTCTTTCTCCAGTGAAGCCCGCTCCGCGTCTGTCAATTCGTCTGCTGTGCGTCCTGCCAGACGCTTCTTTGCCTGTGAAAGCTGTTGCCAGGCCAGCAGGGCAAGAACAGGTGCAGGCGCTTCGCTTGTGAGATTCTCGTCCCGGTTCATCAGAAAGAGCTCAGCTGCAGGTTCACGCACTGAAGATGAAAAATGCCTGTAAAGAAACTCCCGGATAGCATTGTCCAGCGGGCTTTGGATACTCTCGCGAACACCGGCGTCGACAACCGAGCCGGCGTACCTGTCGAGCCGCTCGTAGAGCATAAGAGCCTTCACATCAATCAGTGCTATAGGATTTTCCTTTGGTGAGAGCGACTGATAGCGTGCTGCAGCCTCCGCGGCCAGGGCAAACTCACGCACGGTATCGGCCTCGTCGCCCACGGCTGCCACGTGCGCAGCATGCTCGATCCTTGCCAGTGCAAGCAGAAAGAGCACATCCTCCTCCGACTCTCCCTCGGGGACCGCTCTTGCCAGGTCAGTCAGCAGGCGGAGGGCTGCCTGCGTGCGCGACATCTCCAGCAGGCAGGATGCCTCGAGAATCTGCAATCTCCACCTGTGCGATTCCGGGAGAGCAGCTGAGAGCAGCGATTCAATATCAGCCCTTGCCATATCGAGAATCCGCATCCTCTCCGGCCCGGCAGGCGAGGTTCGGGCATGCCAGTAAAGAACAAACGCCCTTTGCCGGCGCAGGTTCAGGGCAAGATGCTCGAGCCTCGGCGCGACATTCACCCTGCGGGCAGGATCGCCCTCTGCCCATCTGAGACGCTGCACCAGATCAGCATTGATCTCCTTCAGTTCGCGACGCGCCTCTCTCATCCACAGGTTCAGCTCTTCCCGCTGCCCGGCAGTCTCCACTGACAGAGTCATCCGTGCGATCAGAGTGCGTCCCCGGCGCATGCCGAGAATATCGGCCAGCTGCAGCCGGGCTGCAAACCATTCAACGATCGCATCCTCCTGTTCAGCAGGTGAGGGGCGCAGCGTCTCCACAGCCTGCTCCAGCCGCGCGATCTCCTTGCGAAGGGATTCCTCTGCCTCATGAAGGAGCCTTTCTCTTTCCACGCCCGACACCCGGTCGCTCTGTGCAAGCAGCCTGCCGATTTCACTCATCTCTCCCTGCGAGCCTGCATCAGCACCTGCACTGCGCCCGCCCCAGGCAAATGCAGCAGCCATAACCGCCAATAAGAGCAGAATATGCAGCAGACGCTCTCTCATCTCATCTCCTCACTCCCCGAATTCCGAATAATCTGTTTTATTCTTTTGTTGTTTTGTTGTCTTTATCTGCTTTTCCGAGTTCCTGATAAAATCCGCAATCAGTTAATCCGTAATCTTAACTCTTTTCCGTTAATCCGTAGCCGTCCTTGGCGTCTTGGTGGTGAATCGGTTCCGTTAATCCGTTATCTGTAATCATTCCCTGAGTTCCAGATAATCTGTATTCCGTTAATCCGTAATCCGTTTATCCGTAATCCGTTGATTCCTCATTCCTAATTCCAGATTCCACATTATCTTACAATTCCACATTATCTTCCCTTCCGGAGTCCCAAACAGTCCGGCAATCGGCAGTTTTCAAATAAGAATCCTCCTCCCGATCAAAATTTTATCAAAGATTTTTGCAACTTATTCGTCTAATTATATAGAAAGGGGAAAGATCGCAAAAATAGAAAGCCCCGGACAGCGACGACGCAGCAGCGAGATTGCCAGGTTGTGGAAAACACGGACAAGGTGTAAGTGAAGATCTTAAATATCTTTAAACAAGAAGGAGGAATTCGAGATGAAAAAGGATGTTGACTGTTTGCTTCGAAAGTGGCACCGTGCAAGACAAATAAGCGCCGAACAGTTGCAGCCTCTGGCCCGTAAAATAACCGACGAAATCGTCCGGTGCTGGCAGCAAAGCAAAAAAGCGCAAAATTCCACTGATGGGCTGGGTGAGCAAAAAGAGACCGAAAAAACCGGATAATACCCGCAGATAAAAAGCCGCGAGAAGGAGCAGCTCGATTACTTGCAGGATGCGTTTTTATTTGCCTTGATCCGGCAGGGACCGGATTTTCAGAGAACTACAGGGCAGGAGGAAATTAACATGTCAAAGAACGCTGAAAGCACGACAAAATGCTTAAAATCCGTTTTCAGCGTCAGATTCGCGTTGTAAGCACAGAAAACCACATAATAACTAGCATAACGATCTGCTCTTTTTAGTGTTGTGCGGGAACGGCACCTATTTGTCCTTATAATAATGGAGGGGGTATCTGTTCAATACTCACTCCCCCCAAAATAGGTGAAAAATCGAATTATAAGTCATGGATTTGTTGAAATCTACACTTTTTAATCTATTAAAGCCAAAAATGAAGTATCTCCACCAAATATGGGGGTACTTTTGGGATAAATATATCATTTTTGCTCTCTCAGGGGTATTTCCAGAAGGAATATGGGGGCACTTTGCAAAAACGGACCTCATAACACCTTGTATATGAGTTACTTAAAAGCGTTGAACAGGCTCAATTTATCATCTTCTATATCCTCAGGAACAGATATTATTGGAGATATGCCAAGCAATGGATAGCCAAGGGGTAATGAAGCCCTGGCCTTATTGACAGCAATGTAACGGTGTTTCTTATACTCTATATTATAAGGACCTACGATTATGCTGACTGTCCCCGGAAATTTGCTTTCCACAGCCACTATTCCTTCATTTTGCGCAATAGAATCGGTTATTTCCCAAGGGCCTGGTGCCGTGCGTCTATAAAAACGCGCTTCTCGTTTTACATTGGAATACTCCTTATCATCTACGTTAATCAATATAGCTAAATCATCTAAAACAAGAATTATCGGTGATATTCCGGGTGGTAACAAGACCTGGACAGAGACGGACATTCTGTGATTAAATAAAACATAACCACCATATATTGCTAACAGAAATATACCTACTGCTATAAATTTGTTCGAATCACAGGCCTTTTTTTGTTGAGACGTTATATAAATTAGCCTCAATACTAAAAAAACAATAATTGCCCCCGAGGCAGCTAAAATCAGATGTCCTACAATAGCAATAGGACCGCCCAACAAAGGTAATAGCAAACCAAGGGCTATTAAGGCAATTATAGCAAAAACAAGCAGCTTTTTTTCAATTTGGTTTTTTTTCATAAAAATTGGCCCTTCTTAAAAAGCAAGAACAGGTTGTGGATTAAGAGCCTTCCAAAGAACAGGTTTAAGTTTTGGTATGGCTAAAGTCAGGGCTGTACCAGTTGCATAGGAACTGACTATAACCCCAGCGATTGTTGCACTATTTACAGATATAGTGCTGCTTAGATTAACAGAAGCACGACCAGTATAACACTGATCACATGCCCAAACTTTAACCGGGTTAACATTAGCTGAATAGTTCATAGCCAAACTTGTGATCGCTACCCATGTAGTATAAGACTCCGAAAAATGAGCCTCCATTGGTCCACTTGAAAATGAAGCCGTGGCTCTAACCCCAACTCCCAACATTCCCGCAGTAAAACCCCAACTCCAATTTGGAGGATCTAAGGAAAACTCTCGCGTTTTACATTCATCCCGACTGAGACTGGGATTAACAGTTAAATGAGCGTTGCCAGACAATGTTCCTGTAACATAAACGGTACGAATACCGAGGAAAGAAATATCTTGGTAAATAGGCATGGAGATCCCTCCACTGATTGTTTGGCCACCACCAATTAGATTCCAATCCCAAGATACAAGGCCAGTTGGGTCATTAAATGCAGTCGGATTTGATTTAACAAACTCATACAAATTCCCCCCGTCCACATACCCCAGCGGATCCCTCTGCAGGAACCGCCCCAGCTCCGCACTCATCATCCGGTTGCGGTAGTAAT
>PUMZ01000139.1 GCA_003551565.1 Candidatus Brocadiaceae bacterium
ACCCTTTATTCCCTGTGCTTCATAGGTTACCGCCTGCCAGGTGCAGCGCCACGAGGTTTCGGATATGGCGCCCGGCGGACGACATAGGGAAAGATCGTTCAGCATAACAGTTTCCTGTCCCGGATCAGGCAAAAAATGGCCTTCATTATTCGATGCACTTTTCATGACGATTACTTCTCCTGTTGCTGTGGTTGTTTGGTTGTTTTTGTGTTGATTTCATTGGTTTATTACTGGATTTGACAGCACCCCTATGCCTTCTATTTCAACATTTATAGTGTCGCCGGGTTGCAGAAAAACCTGCGGTTCCCTTGCCATTCCCACTCCCTCGGGAGTGCCTGTAAAGATTACTGTACCCGGCAGCAATGTCATAGAATGTGATATGTAGCTTATCAAAGTTTGAACCGGGAATATCATGTTAGCGGTGTTTGAACTCTGCATAACTTCTCCGTTAAGATTTCTCGTCTCCAATCACCATATCCATCCAGATCGGGCTCAGCCAGGCTTTGCGCCCCGCTTCATCTTCAAGACTGATCGACAGACGATTGCGTTTGCGGACCGTCAGTTCATCCGGTCTGGCCCGATATTCGCCGGCGGCAGAGTCAAAAACAAATTCCTCGCGAAACCCGAGGGCCGAGAGATCGAAGCTGAAGCTTTCGGACCGTTTCTCACCCTCCGGAGGATAAAATGTCCCTCCCTTATGTCCGCCAAGATTAGTGAGCGGCCGGATATGACAGGCGGCGCAGGGCGAGCAGCCGATCTCCACGCGCCCGCCGGGGTGGATTTTTACTGATTTCAGCACAGGACCCTCCGAAGCAACAGTGCGTCCCTGCCGTATCGCCTCAACCACGGCACCAGCCGAAACATCAGCGGCCAGCACCTGGGTCCAGGCGAGACCGGCCCGGAATGTCGAACTTTTTTTAACATCTCCGCCGCCGAGGGCAAACAGGTTGAAACCCTGATCGAGCAGCAGGTCCCAGATTTGATCGGACCTCGCCGTGTCGCCCTTTCTGAAGGCGCCGCCGTTGATAATCTCCAGACCGTCCAGACCGGCCCGGACCAGCGCCGGCAAATCGTCCCATCCCCAGCCGGTATTGAACGGATGCGCCAGTACGGCCATTCCGCCCTGTTCTTTCACCTGGCGGATACAGGCCATCATCCGTTCGATCCGTTCCGCTCCTTCCGAGGGGGCGGTAGCCGGGCCGTCGGCGCCGATCGCCAGCAGGTGCGTCATGGATGCGCCGGTCACGGAGGTTTTATACTCCTCCCCGCCGGGCACCACCAGCAGTCCTTCAGGCATATCGAGGTTATTCCCGAGGACAAAATCAAAATCCATTGAACGGTAAAGCTCGGCGGCCTGAGGCTCCCAGCCGTTAAGGTGACAGTGGCATTCCCCTTTCAGCCACGTTCCCGGGGCTGCGAACTGATTGTAAACTGTGCCGCTTACGGAAATTTGCCTTTTTCGCTCGGTCAAAGCGGTGAATTGCAATTGCATAAAACCTGTTTCCTTTCCATTTGATTCTTTGTCTATGTATTGCGATTGACGACTACGGCGACGACTACGGTGGACGGACTCGATAATCTCTTTTCGTAATCCGTAGTCGTCGCCGTAGTCGTCAACCGATTCCCTTTTCATCTGTTTTTTCGAGCTTTTTTGACAGTCTCGGTCAGGGTCGAATGGCGCTTACTTAATACACCTTCCCCCACTTTGTCGCGAGCTTTGTCGCGAACTTTGTCGACCGCCTAATCCTTGGATCCCGCAATCATCGATGAGGTCATGACGGAGACTCTTTGCAGTAGTGCTTTCCATCGAAAGACCTCATCCCTGGGAAGAAGATTCTGCGTTACACCGAGGTCTAGTCTGGCGGCCAGCTTGATAGCTGACTCATGTGATGTTCCCAGGAACCTTGCTTGGTCGGCATCGGAGAATCGCCCATTTCCTTCGGCAATGTTCAGGACCATGCTCGTGAGCAACTCGTCCAGTCTCCGAAACGCTTGATTCGACAGGCGGGTAACAGCTTCCGACGTGCAGAAGTCCGTTGCCACCTCAACGGCCACCTTGTAGACATCAAGTGTCTCGTGATGGAACAGGGACTTATCCTCCTCACCTTTGTCGCGAGCTTTGTCGCGAGCTTTGTCGACTGCCTCATATTCTGCGCAATCCTCTCGAACAAAATGCGCAGACCTTGCCCAAGACTTCCTCAGCCCCACCAGCATGCGTAGAATCTGTGAGAGTTCTTCCTTCTCGGTGTAGACTCCCTTTGCATCAAGAAGACGCTTGATGCGGGCAAGGTCCAGACAGGCAGCAAACTCAAGACTGGATCCGATCGCATAGTCCAAGGCTCTGTGTTTCATCGAAGAATACGCCGCGCTCGCCATGGCGACGTTCTCCAATATGCTTCCCGCTGCGCGGGACATCTGGTCACAGATAGCGTGTTTGCTGTTCCATTCGCCTGTCCAGATGCCGACCTTCGCGTTGAAAGGCAACAGACGTTGGTAGACATTCAGGTTCTCGTGATTGAAGGCCATTGGCTAATTCTCTCCTGCCATTCGACAAAGCTCGCGACAAAGCTCGCGACAAAGTTTGTGACGATCAGCGTGCGCTGTCCGAACGGTTCCTGTGTTCCGTTCGCCAGGTTGATGGCGGTCTTTCTTGAGGTTCATTTTTATTTTCACTTCATCGCCACATCCAGATAGAACAGTTCCGCCAGTTCTCCCTCGGTCATGGTTATTTCAAAGCGGTTTTCGCCGTCCACCAACAGCTCCGCGGGCAAAGCCCAGGCCCGCCAGTCTTCGGGGTTGCCGAGCAGCTCGCGGTAACGGCTGGGGAAGGGGGCTGAGACATCGGGGATTTCTTTCAGCTGGGTATTTTTGATAGTCGCCGTCAACCGCCGACCGGCCACGGAAGCGCAGGCCTGAATCCGCAGTCGACCGGTTCCGCGCCAGCCCCCCTCCGGCGGAGCCATATCGATACAGAAAGGTATCTTCAGGCCTGGTTTTAATCGGCACGGCAGGGGCGAGGCCGGTGCGAAAGCGGCATTGCGCATCATATAGGCGCAGCGCGAGCCGTCCAGCCAGGGGGCGTAGCCACCATGCCCCCGGCAGAGAAACCAGTGCTGCGGCTGCCGGCCGAGCCATTCCGGATCGCGCAGGCGGGGGAAGATATGGAAAGGCGGCTCGTACAGTCGAACCCCCTTGGTTTTCGGATAATCCTGTTTACCGCTGAAAAACCGGAAATTGAACGTGCAGATACCGTCGGCGCCCCGAGCGTAGGCCAGATGGGCGGTTGTGTAAAAATGTTCGTCTGCGGGACGACGCGGAATCCCGGTACGGTCCTTGCCCAACCCCGCCCCTGCCGGCTTATCGATGATATCGCTGACTTCGAGATACACGGCGGTATCCGGCAGCAGACGGCGGATGGCCGGCAGGTCTGTCTGCTGCTGGGTGAACATCGAAGGAGATACATTGATCATGTCAACTCCGGCATCGACCAGTGCTTCGAGGTCGAGCCCGAGCAGTCCGTACTCGGCGAGATGACAGGGAACCCGAACGCCGAGCCGGCGACGTTTTCCGCTACGCGATGTCCGGTCGAGTATGGCCCGGGTTTCCGCTACAAAACCTGTCATGATCTGTTCCCGTTCCCGCCGGGTGGTCTGATCCAGCCGGAAATAGGTCGGGCGACGCATGAAGTCCAGTTCCAGCCCGTCAATATCATACCCGGCCAGTTCCTCCACATAATTGAGTTTAAACTGCCGCACTTCCGGATGAATCCAGTTCATGTAATGTTCAACGCCCCGTGTGTATCCGGACCACCCGAGCGTGAACTGGGGATTCTCCTCGACAAACCGGCCGTTGCCCTCGACCCCGGTGAGACCCTGTTCATCGTTGAGTCTGAGACAGGCCAGGGGCGACAGGCCCTGCTTTCGGCATTGGCGGACAAATCTTTCGACATAATCGCCGCCATCGAGCATGTACTTAACGAAGCCGTACTGGATGTTACGTTGTTTGCCCCGCGGCTCACCGTATTTTTTCAGATACCAGTCCCAGTGCTCTTCGATGGGATACTGCCTGCTTTTCCAGCGCGGCACCCAGCCGTAGCCCGGGACGATTTTATGAGCGTCAATGCCGATACCGGCGGTTTCCGCGATGCAGGCATCGAGCATCTCCGGCCGGAACATTTCGTTTTCCCGGTGGTAGGGACTGATCGTGTTGGTAATGGTATGGATGTCGGTGCTGTAAATAATTCTATATGGTGGTTTTCTCATGGTTTCACTCTTGTCGATTAAATGTCCACTCGCGCCAGATAGAGGTTTGATTCCTTGTAATTACCGGTTTCATGGGCCGAATGGTAGACGACCCGGAGTACACCCTCATCGAAAGCGAAACCCGGATAACCGACAAAGCCTTCGGAGGGAAGCGTTATCAGCTCGTTCATTTTCATTTCTTCCATGTCCACCTGCCACAGCGGCACCCGTTTCGGCTCAAAGGCCCGGCCGCCGGCCAGGATACGGCCGTCGGGCAGTCGGATCAGGTTGGGCTGGGCCAGCCGCTGCACCTCCGCCCATCGCCATTCCGTATAGGGCGGGGCCGAGATGCCGAGCAGGCCGGTATGACCTTCTTTCCAATTGTTTTGGCTTTTGTTTCGCCAGTCCTCCCGGTTTTCCCGGGAAGCGATATCAGGAGGGGCGTCCTTCCAGCCGCAGTCGTCGCCGCCGCGCTGGCGCCGCATCAGGGCGCAGCACGTGTTGTCCGGATTGAAGCAGATGGCGGTCTCGAAAGTGTGAGCGACACAATCCGGAGTCGCCGGGGCGGAGGCGGCAAAGTCATTTTCGTTCATCAATATCTTGAAATCAACGCCGTTGTCGCTGCGGTAAAGTCTTATCTTATCGTCACGCCATCTGGCGCCGGAGCCTGGTGCGATCTTTTGCGCAAAAGCATAGGCGGCGCCTTCGTTCCTGTTCCAGTTGACCCGCCAGAACGGAAAGCCTGGGTCGCCGACCTTCTTCGGCTTGCTCCAGGTGCGACCGTCTTCGGAAAAGCTGACTACCGACTGTTTTTTCTCCGGATCGGCACGACCGATGGTACCCAATATCATCAGTCGATTGTCCTGAGTCAAAGAAAGCCTTTGAAAGGTCTCAATTCCCCTTAACGGTTCTTCGGCGTTGGTCAGGACAGGGTGCCACTGGTCGCCGTCCGGCGATGTCAGCACCATCTCCTGTCCGCTGCCGGCAGTGCGGCTCGGCTCGCCCGGCACGCGCCGGCGCACGTTGCAATACCACTGGCCATTAAAACGGATCAAACTGCCGCCATATCCCACGGTCGAACCGGAAGGTCCCTGCCAGATGTTTTTCACTGAAATTAATGTTGTCATTTTATCTCCTTTTTTCTAAGATTAACGTTTTACGATCCCAAATCCTGATGCGGTGGTTGTCCACGAAACGAATAGAGATGTCCGTCACGCAGGTAGAACACCAGCTTTACGCGTTTTCCGGCAAGCGATCTCATGTCGGCGCCGCTGCTCCAGCGCACGGTGGTGAATTCCGGCTTTTCCTGATCGGAATAACCCTTTTTCGGCATGGTGTTCTCCCGGAGCGGCTCGCAGTCTTCGCGAGAAAATCCTTCAATCAGGCGGTCATTCTCATCGCGCACCTCG
>PUMZ01000322.1 GCA_003551565.1 Candidatus Brocadiaceae bacterium
CTGAGCTTCGATCGCGACATGGTGCGAGAATTTCGAGAGGAACTGGTCGCCGCCGTTGCCGAGCACATGGAACTGGAACCGCTGCGGAGCGAACCGGCCGATCCGGTGGCGGAGGGTGAGGCGTTTCTGGAGCTGGCAAAATTTTTGCGCAAGTGTGGCGAGAAGGAGGCGGCACTGCGTGCGGCCGAGGCCGCATATACGATCTGGCCCAGCCGGGGAACCCGCATGGAACTGGCCTTTGCTTACAATAACGTGATGCTTGACGGCTTACACCATCGTAGTGGCAGTAGACAAGGGGTCAGCGGTGCAAGAGATTATCATGAAGCGACTGCTGAGGAGCAGGTGCGCTCCCTGCGTCATGAGGTGCAAATGCTCCGAGTACTGTGTGAATACTTCCGGAGTGAAATGGTCCCGTGGAACGATGAGCCGGTCGGGTCTTTTCATTCAGGAGAGTTCGGATTTCGCGAGAGGGTTTTGATAAAGAGATATCCGGGTTTGGGAATCGAGACAGAGCATACTGAAGGTGAAGCAGCCCGGCTCCGTGGGGAATCCGCAGCGTTGCGGCGTGAGTTGTTCGATACTATCGCCGAGGCGGCACGTCGCGATCCGGAGCGTTTCGGAAATGTTTATTGGAAAGCCCTCAATAGGGCATCCGTGAGTCTGCAGTTGAGCAGCATCGGCGAGGGCGAATTTTCTTTTGCACGTCGTCAGGCTGAAGGTTTGAAGGAGATATTCCGGCTCTGGGATTTAGAAGACGCCCAAAAGGACCTTAGGGCGCGTCGTAATTTCAGGGAGACACTGCTCAGCGAAATCGGTTCACTGGAAACCCTGAGGCAGCCCGATGCCGCGCCCGTAAGGGAACTGTTTGCATCTGTATTCGAGTCTTTTGAAGACGACCCGGTTCCGATCATCCGCGCCATGGCGTTGTATGGTCATGTCGTTATTGACGCCGATGCCGTGGAGAGCGCGGAAAGGTTGTTGGTGTGTCTGAAGAATGACCTGCCGCCGGATATCTTTTCCCGGAGGAACCTGAATGTGATGCCGCTGGCAGCTTTCAAACTGCTTGAGGCAAATCAGAAGTACAGTCTTGCCAAAAGGCTTGGCGATGAGTTGATGGAGGGGGTGCTGGAGGAAGGCAGCGGTCCATGGGCTCTGCTTCGTCGGATGCCTCTGGTCAAAAAGTGGGGGCGTATGGCAGAGAAAGCAGAAGGGAAGGGAGGCGCTGACGCCGTTTATGAGAGGGTCATCGCGTTCCTTGAAAATGCTATTAAACGGCTTCCGGAGGGAAGAAGGGATCGCCTCAAAGAAAAAATCAGGACGGTGCAATCGTGGCAGGGCAAAACAATCCCTGAGCCGGTTTGTGAACAATCGGACCGTTTCGAATACGATCCGGACAACCCATGGAACCGGTATGATATTGAGCCTCTTGGCCTGAAACTGCCGGAAGCTGTACGTGCTGCTCTCATTCATGGAGACCGGCTGTACTGTCTTGTTGTCCCACGCCGCAGCGACAGCCTGACGGTCAGTGTCCACAGATTTCCAGAAGGCGGTCCTGCTCTGCGGACAGGAACGGTCTCGCATGATCGTGGTTTTGGTCAGCGACTCTCGCCCGCTTTCATCGGTGATCAGCTTTATATCGGCACGATAAGGGGCCTGTTGACCTGGCCGGGCAACGGCGATCTTTGCCTTCTGACTGAAGAGGAGGGCCTTCCCGGAACATCTATACGGGCGGTGACGGCCTATGACGATAAACTCTATCTCAGCCTCGGGGGCGGGAACAAGAGCGGTTTCGGGGCGTATAATCCGTCAACGGGCGCCGGCCGGATCATCTTTTCAAGCACGGCCGTTACATCCGAACGGCGTCGCGATATGCAGATAGAGCAGATTGTTCACGATGAAAAGCGGAACTGTCTATGGCTCTTAGGCACTGGGCTATTATACCGTTACGATCCGGCGGCTGATAAGCTATGGCCGCGGGGTAGGAGCCGAAACATATCGCTACGCGCAATCTATTGCCACGACGGGTTCCTTTACGGACGGCTTTACGCTAAATTTACCGATCTTGATACTTTTGAAGAAAGGAAATTATTAGCAATATCAAAACCCGATGGTAAGGGTGCCGTCTTCGGTACTAAGGTTCAGAACCGTTCTGCAAGTGGTGGAGGTTATATCCATGATCCTATCTGGTTTGATGGAACCATCCTCATCACCTATACACGAATAAGGGATTCCGCAGGGCGTGCTGTGCCCGCTCTGGTGATGTACAGGGAAGGGGAGAATCCGGCAGTAATCGAGTCTCCTGATCTTTATCAGCCTTATCGCGGCCCGTTCCATGACACGCCGCATGGTTTGTTCGTTTTTGATAATGAAGGTGAAGGATACCTGATCAGAAAAACAGGGGATTGAAGTGCCCTTTCAGGTCACATTGAATGGGGTGTTGCATTTGCCCCAGGGCTGCACTTCGTTGGCCCCGGGCTACGTTGAGATGGGCCTTCGGCCCAGAGGGGTTGGGAAATTTTCGGTTTGAATGGCGAGTTTGGTCGGAGCACAGGACAGGCGATATGCTTTTCGAAGATGCACCTTAATCTGAAAGCTCGGCTCTGCCGCAGCCCGTGGCAAGCCCGGAACGCCCAGGGGAAAGATACGGGTCTTGCGGCCTGAAAGTTCGGATTTATCGTAGACTGTGGTAATCACAGTCCATTGTGAAATACACAGGCCTCACGGCCTGAAAGGCCGTTTTCACCGTAGCCCGGGGCAAGCGCAGCGCCGCCCCGGGAAAAGGACGACGCGCAACAAAGAGCCCTGAAAGGGGTCTTCACTCGCTAAGATTTTTAACGGAGGATATAACATGCCACAATCTTTTTGTCAGATATACGTTCATATTATCTTTTCGACGAAAAATCATCAGCGTTGGCTTTCTGATGCCATCCGGTCCCGCGTGCACGCCTATATTGCGACTTTAAGTCGGGATTGCGGCTGTCCCTACGTGCACGTTGGCGGTGTGGAGGATCACGTTCATATGCTTGTGGATATCGGCAAAAAAGTTGCGCCGGTGTCAATGATTGGCAAAGTCAAACAGGAAAGCTCCAAATTAGTGAAGACGCTTGGTTCGGGCTATCGTGATTTCTACTGGCAAAACGGTTACGGCGCGTTTTCGGTCAGCCCCTCCCGTGTCAGAGAAGTGGAAGCATACATAACCCGGCAGGAAGAGCATCACCGGAAACGGACTTTTCAGGAGGAGTTACGTGCGTTTTTGGAAGAATACGGTATTGAGTATGACGAACGGTATGTGTGGGGTTGAAGTGCCCTTTCAGGGCACACTGGATGTGGTGTTCCGTTTGACCCGGGGCTGCACTTCGTTGGCCCCGGGCTACGTTGAGATGGGCCTTCGGCCCAGAGTGGTTGGGACATTTTTGGTTTGAATGGCCAGTTTGGTCGGAGCACAGGACAGGCGATATGCTTTTCGAAGATGCACCTTAATCTGAAAGCTCGGCTCTGCCGCAGCCCGTGGCAAGGCCAGAACGTCCATGGTAAAAGACACGAGCCTTACGGTCAGAAAGACCGGCTTCAGTGCAATCCGGGCAATGGCAGTATATGGTAAAAGACGGGCCTTACGGCCTGAAAGGCCGGTTTCATCGTAGCCCGGGGCAAGCGCAGCGCCGCCCCGGGAAAAGGACAACGCGCAACAAAGAGCCCTGAAAGGGGTCTTCAATCGCTATCAATATTAACGGAGGATATATTATATGTTACAGTCCATTGGCAGGATGCATTTTCATCACTTAATTCTGGCCCTCTATACAGTACTGCTTGTATTGGTGTTATATCCCTTGCCGGCAGATGCCGAACCGCCGGTTCTCTATCAAGAAGCCGTTGCGCGCCACGATAAGGCCGAAAATGCGGCGGATGCCGTATCCGCGCAGGAGTGGATGGACATCGCGGCCGCGCTGGAGCGTTTTGGCGAACAGTATCCCGACAGTCCCTATGCCGGTGAGGCCGCGTTGCGCCGTATCACCATCGCGATGGAAAGGCTTTTCGACCCGGAAAAGGCAGACAATGCCGCCCGTCAGACCGGTCTTTTGGCAAAGGCACCGGATGACACCGACCGCGGCGCAGACCCGTCGCGAATGTTCCCACAGTGGTACAAATCCACTGCTTCCTTCTCGACCGCCGAGCTGAAGCCGGTGCTTTACGAATGTTACGTTCGCGCGGCGATGGTGGCCCATCTTCGTGGAGAGCAAGGCCGTGCGGTGGAGCTGATGCGGAGATCAAGGCGGCTCGAACCACCGGAGTACCGACGAGCCGGGCAGCGTCTGACGGCCATTGTGCGGGGCTGGCTCGAACCACTGACTCCCGTTTACCTCCTCGACGGTATGGAGAACGAAGTGCAGATAGCGGGCGTGCGGCTGGCCGACCTTGCCCTGACGACCTTTTACCCGGCGTGGGCCATGGAAATTTACGAACGGCTGCTGATCGGCGCCGATCCGCTGCCCGAACCGTCGAACCGACTCAGGAGCTACCTTTTTCTGCGCATGAAGCATGCGCTGCAGTTCAAGGGCAGGCGCGAAGAGGCGGCGGCCTACAGGGAGCGGCGGAGCGAGTCAAAGTATGCAAAATACCAATGGGCGCCGGATAAACTGCTCTCCCGGGGAACCCGGATATGGAATAGTACGCAATGCGCCGAAGTCCCGATGAAACTTTATATGCTGTGTTTCACACACTATCCCGAACACCCGCGCTCGGAGAGAGCTCTTTTTTTCTACGCGATTACTGCACAGCGCGTGGAGGATTACAAGGCCGCCAGATGGGCCTTTGAACTGTATCTCGAACGCTATCCGGATTCGCGATGGACAACTCGTGTATACTACAGAGAGCTTCCTCGGGTTATTGAGATGCTCGAAGAAGCTAAAAAATAACAGGAGGTTGTGATATGTTGAAAAGAACAAGCAGGCGTAATTTACGTTTGATGATGTTGTTGGCGATGTGCATGCTCGTTTCCGGTCGGCCGGTCCGCGGCGACAACGAAACCGATATCCTGGCGCTGGTGCCCGACGATACGACGCTGGTATTCACTGTTGACGTGGCGCGGATGCTGGAAGTTCCGTACCTGCGGGAGGCCGCCGAAGACAGATTGGAAAACGACCTGGCTCCCTTCCATGAGGCGCTCGCTGAACGCGATAGCGGACTCGACGACATCGGTCGCCGCCTTGCGGTCTTTGCCAATCTCGGGCGAACCGAAGGACGGTGGTCCGAACGGTTCGGATTCATCATACGGACCGGTATCGCAGAAGAGCAGTTCGCCGGTATTCTCGAGTCCATGAATATCCCTTACAACACAGCGAGCGTCGGTGAACGGCAGGTTTATATACTGAGCCGGCATCTGACCGGCGGTCGGCGGGATCGCGCCATCACCTACCTTGATTCAAAGCATGTGCTTGTGACCGACAGGCGTCGGATGGAAAGCACGCTCGAACGTATCGATCCGGAGCAAGCGCTGGACGGTGCACTTAAGCCCCGGCTTGCCAAGGCCGGGGCTGAGCATACCGTGCACGGGGCGCTGGCGGTGCCGCTGCCTGACCACCGGAGAACAAGGCCCGTTAGTGA
>PUMZ01000395.1 GCA_003551565.1 Candidatus Brocadiaceae bacterium
ATGCAACCTCCTGACTCAGCCCCGCCGAGTACTGCCCAAAGGAATCCACTATATCTTCAAGTTTCATAAGGCGCGAGCCTTTAACAAGCACAACATCACCGGGCCGGCTCAGTCTGTACAGAAACAACCATGCCCTTTCCCTTTCCGGCAATGCGATGGCATTCCGGGGATATTCAGAGGCCTCCTGCCAGCCACGCATTACCGCGTCGGCATACTCGCCCACAGCCAGTAGCATATCCACCCCCGAGTTAGCGATCAGACGCCCGGTTTCCCTATGCAGGGTCTGTGCTTCGTCCCCCAGCTCCAGCATATCCCCGCATAACACAATCCGGCGCCCCTGGGTTTCAGTTCCGGACAAAACCTCGCACGCAGCCCTCATAGCTGTCGGATTGGAATTATAACAGTCAAGAATGAAATCCACCCCACCAATCTTTCGCCTCTCACAGCGCAGCCCCGGCCCGCTTACCGACGACAAACCCTGTATCGCAAGATGATCGGAAACACCCGCCCACCTCGCAAGGCAGAGTGCCGCAGATGCGTTCAAAACATTATGGCTTCCGGGCAGGGGCAAATGAAACACATGTTTATCCACTTTGAAAAGCTCTCCCCGGCGGCCGCTTTTGATCCGTTCGGGCCGGATATCAGCCCCATCCTCAAACCCGAAGGTGAGAGTCCGCCCGGGGTATCTTGAGCCCAACTCGCGGCATCGCCGGTCGTCACCGTTGAGCACCAGCAAGCCCTCTTTGGCAATATGGGGGATCAGTTCCGCTTTGCCCTCCATAACGCCTTCGATGCCTCCAAAGCCTTCCAGATGACATTCGCCGATGCAGGTTATACAGCCGGCATCCGGCCTTGCGATCCGGGCAAGTTCATCGATTTCCCCACGGTGATTTGCTCCCAGTTCCAGCACAACATAGTCATCTGTTGGCAGGGCTCCCAGCAATGACAGCGAGACTCCAATGCGGTTGTTAAAACTGCGGGGAGCGGCGGTGCAGCTGCCTGCCTGAGCCAAAACGGCCCCGGCAATTTCCTTAACTGTTGATTTTCCGCAGCTCCCTGTAATACCTATCACAACTCCATCAAGCCTATCCCTGTGCCAGGACGCCAGCTGCGTAAGCGCATCCAGCGTATTTTCCACGATCACAAACGCCACATTGGATTGCGCAATGTTTTTCGATGGAATTTCTTTTTCCGAAACAACAACTGAAGCTCCCGCAGCTGCGGCATCCTGAATAAAATCATGTCCGTCGTGGTTCGGCCCAGAAAGCGCAAAAAATGCCTTTCCTTCACAGGTACTGCGCGTATCGGTAGAGACGCCCCGTGCAGTGGTTTGTTCGTCCCCCAGCAGCAGCTTTGCGCCGCAGGCTTCACATATCTGCTCTGCACTGAATTCCGGACCTGTCATTTGGGGCTCCGATCAACTATTTGGAATAAACGTTGTTAGTTGTTAGATATAAGATCGCCTTAGATTTTTTTATGCAGGTTAAGCGGTTTTTCGTTTTTTCGGCACCACATTATCCATAACCTCTCTGCATACTTCTCTGTCGTCGAAGGCAATTTTCTTGTTTCCTATTTCCTGGTAGGATTCGGCTCCTTTACCACAGACAACGACCACGTCCTGGCTGGAATTTGAGACATCCAGCGCCTTTGCTATCGCCAATCGTCTGTCCGGCTCGATCAAATATCGCCCCCCCGATTTATTGATACCATCCGTTATATCGCCGATTATATTCTCCGTTTTTTCCCCCCGGCTGTTATCGGAGGTAATCACAGAGACGTCGGCACCTGAGGTGGCGATATTGCCCATTTTAGGCCTCTTTTGCCTTTCCCTTTCCCCACCGCATCCGAACACACAAATAAGCTGCCCTTTGGTAAGCGGCCTTAGGGTAGCGAGTATTTTACCGAGTGAATCCGGAGTATGGGCATAATCAACGAAAAATGTGGGAAGGTCCTCCCCTTCTCCCCCTTTGACTTTTTCCAGGCGTCCGGGCACCCCTTCGAAATTTTCAAGTGCCGTTTTTAGATCAGCGCCGGGGATTCCGGCGGCAAACCCTGCGGCAACCGCCGCCAGCACATTCTCACAGTTGAAATCCCCAACCAGCGGCGTTTTCAGATCAAAAGTCTCCAGGGGAGTGCGCACCTTCATAACCGTACCATCGATGCCCTGATTGCGCTCCAGAAGTTTAATGTCGGCAATACCGTTGATCCCATATGTCAACACACTCGCCCGCGTGGCCTGGGCATATCTTTCCCAGACAGGGCAATCCACGTTCAGTATGGCCACTGCGTCCTCTGAAAGCTGCCTGAAGAGCATCCTCTTCGCCCTGATATAGGCCTCAATGGTCCGGTGAAAATCAAGATGGTCCTCGGTAACATTCGTAAGAACGGCCATATCAAAAGGCACGTGCCTTACCCGGCGATGCACGAGTGCATGGCTGCTGACCTCCATAACTGCATGGGACAAGTCATGGCGGTTCATATCACGCAGCATTGAATGAAGGGCCACCGGATGCGGAGTAGTCTGCACCGCCTCTCTGGTCTCGAATCCCAGGTCGTTTTTCAGCGTCCCTATCAGCCCCGGCCTGAATCCCGCTTCTTTCAGCATTGCATGCAGCAGATAAGTGGTGGTAGTTTTTCCGTCGGTTCCGGTTACACCTATAGGTTTCAGCAAATTTTCGGCAGTTCCAAAAAATCTTGCAGCAGCAAGACTCAGGGCGAATCGGCTGTTTCTGACACGTATCAGGGGCACCGAGGGCGTTTTGCCGGGAGGGAGCTTCTCACAAAGCACCGCCGCCGCGCCACGTTCCAGGGCATCATCTATGTAATCGTGTCCGTCTACATCCTCTCCCCTAACAGCAACGAAGAGTGATCCGCGGCGCACACGCCGGGAATCGTCGGTTACCGATGTTATTGCCGCATTATGCCAATTAAACGTCTCGCAAGGGCAAAGCGGCCCCAGAACTTTCTCAAGCGACCTTCCCCACTGCATATGCTCGGCAACTGCTTTACCTGTAATCATATTTTTTCGCCCTCGCTATATAATCATTTTTAGAATCCGACGGCACGTTGAGATAAGCCAGGGCCTTGCGGGCAATTTCCCTGAATGCCGGCCCCGCCACGGTTCCCCCGTAATGACCGCCCCGCTGCGGCGATTCAAGCGATACCAGCACTGCGATTTTGGGATTTGATGCAGGAGCAAGGCCGACGAAAGTGCTTATGTATTTATCCTTGCTGTATCCCCTCCCTTCATCACACATAAGTGACCCGGTGCCGGTCTTACCAGCAGAGGTATAATGCTCCAATGACGCCCGTCCACCCGTCCCCTCCTCCACGACCTTTTTCATCATATCCATCACCTCTCTGGCCGTATCCCTGCTTACAACCCTTCTTCCGGCCCTTGTATTCGACGTACGGAAAACCTCCACCCCATCTGCTGGGTCGACAACCTTTTTAACTACCGTAGGCTGGTTCAAAACCCCCTCGTTTCCCAATGCCTGATAGGCCTGGATAAGGGCAATGGCATTTGTGCTTATCTCCTGGCCGAAAGCAATACTAATCAGACTGTGATCGTTCCAGCCGGCAGGTTCGCGCAAAATGCCGGTGCTTTCACCGGGCAGCTCTATACCCGTCGGCCGGCCGAACCCAAAACGCCGCAGTCCATTCCAGAAACGATCAATCCCTACCTGAAGGCCTATTTGGGCCATACCTATATTGCTTGAATGTGCAACTATTTCGCTTACCGTAAGGGTGCCGTGTTCGCTGACATCATGTATAGCGCGCCGCCCAAAATGCCAGCGACCATTGTGACAGTCAATTTCCGTTTCAGGCTCGACAATTTCCTCTTCCAGGGCAATAGCCACCGTAATGGGCTTCATAACCGAGCCATATTCATAAGTGCTGTTAAGAATCCGGCTCCGGCGATGTGAGGCCGGGACAGCTGACGGGGCAATGGGATCGACCTTCGGCCAGTTTACCATCGAAAGCACCTCTCCGGAATCCACATCCAGCACCACTGCCCAGGCAGCTTCCGGTTCATGGCGCTGCACCTGCTTCATCAATGCATCGCGGGTAAAGGCCTGAATGAAAGCATCGATGCTCAGGTAAACATCCTTTCCACGCCGGGGCATGGCATTCTTTTCTTCCGAACCGTCCCGCACCCCAGCGAGCTGATCATTAAATCGCGCCTCGATCCCCTCCAGCCCCCGCCCGTCAATGTCGGTAAAGCCCAGCACATGCCCGGCAAGCTCGCCGTAGGGATAAAACCGCCGGTATTCCTTCCGCAGGTAAACACCCCTAAGATCAAGAGCCCGCACCCATTCCGCCCGGGAATGGGAAACCTGCCTTTTTATCCACACGAAACGCCGGTCAGTCCGGAGCAGCCGGGTATATACGTAACTGAGGTCAGCATCAAGCACACGGGAAAGTATGCGGGCGGTTTCCAGCCTTGACTCAACCTGCGCGGGGTCGGCAAACACACTCCACAGCGGCACACTTGTAGCCATCAGCCTGCCGCGGCGATCATAGATATTCCCCCTTCTGACTACCCTCTGCTCTTCCGGCCGGTGAAGGGTTGCAAAACGGATATATTTTTCGGGTTCAGAAAACTGAAGATGTCCCACTCGGTATGTAACTGCCACCAAAAGCATATTCAAAATCACTCCCGCCACTTTGACCCTTCTGCCAACCCGGGCAGACACAGCGGAAGCATCTTTTGGTGACCATTCATTCATCGCTGTTGGCCCCCTCCCGTGAAACCGGGTTATATGCACCTGAGACACCCTGCAGTGAAGTGATATCCTTCTCCAACCTGGGAACAACCTCGCCGGGCAGACGAAGCCCGAGGTCCAAACCTTCAACTATACGAAGAATACGCTGGGGACTCTGCAGCCTGGCAACCTGAACATTCAGGCGACTGACATCGGCCTCGTGAACCTCCACCATGGCCTCAAGCTGCCGAAGACGGCGCTCCTCGATCCGGCACTCGGTCTCCTGCCATGCCACACAAAGAAGCAGGGCCGAGGCAACACATAAAACCAAAAATGTTTTTATAAATGCCATTGATAACACCTGATTACCTGTAAAATGCCACTTGCCACTCGCCACTTGTTAACGTACTTCCCTTTTCCCCCTCATGCTATTTTAAAAATTCTGCCGCCCTCAACTGCGCAGAGCGGGCCCGGGGATTTGCGGCCACTTCTTTTTCCGACGGCATCAGGGGCTTGCGCGTTATCAACTCCAGCACCCCCTCCTCGGCCTGCTTCCTCCACTCCACCTTAACACGTCTGGCCTCCAGGCTGTGATAGGTTATAACCGCAGCCCTGCCCCCATTCGAGAGGATAGAAGGGAGCAGACCAAGAAGCCTCTCAAGCTCCTCTAGCTCCCCATTAACATAAATCCGCAAAGCCATAAAAATCCGCGTTGCCGGATGTATGCGCCAGCGGCCGGGCTTGCGGGCGGCATATATTTTCTTCGCAATCTCGGCAAGCTCCTTAGCATGGTCTATCGGACGGCGCCTGACCACCTCGGAAGCGATCTGACGACTGTACCGCTCGCCGCCCAGGTTGTAAAAAATATCGGCAAGTTCCCCTTCCGCCTCCTC